>JAICHZ010000045.1 GCA_025924655.1 Pseudonocardiaceae bacterium
CTAGCCATGCTCGGCGACTCGGTCCCAGGTTCGTCGTCGGCCATATCACCTCAGATGTGGTAGTGGCTGATCCCTGAATGTGCCGCGGTCATCCGGTAAGACATCGACACGGCCGGCATCGCGGTCCTCACCGAGCTTGCAACGTCCGTGATCACTTCCCGTCCGGGCTAGCGCGACAATGCTAAGGCGTCTGCGGTAGCGGTTGCCTCCGGGATCGCCCTAGGCGTTAGCTCACCACACCGGACTAACAACTAACCGATGGTGAGGCGGCCCGTCCACCGCTGGTAGACCGCGTCGGCAACGACGTCTCCGCAGCGTGGGCAAATCAGTTGTTTGTTCACTCCTCGGAGCACAAGCTCCTCACAGAAAGGGAACCTAGAGAGGGCTCGCCTCGGATCGCCGAGGTGGTGGCTGGGTTGGTAGGTGACGTGGCGGTGGGGTGAGGCACGTTTGAGGACATCGCCATCGGACCGCAGCCCGAACCCTCCGAGATCATGATCACGGTTTCGGTGCGTTGAGTGACATGTAATGTCACTTCAGGCACCCAAACCGTGATCAAGCCCTGCGGTCGATGATCGAGATCATCTCGAGGTGCGTTTCGGACCTTCTCGCTCGTTCGAGTGGTGTTGGGACGTTCTGGCTCGACTCAAGTATTTTTTGTTGTGCCCATTCCCTGTGATGGTGGTACGTACGAGGCACTACCGGCGGGGGTGCGGCCGCGGTGGATGGTGGGCAGCCGTTGGAGCGCGAGGCGCTGCTGGCCGCAGTCACCTGTCTTTTGGATGGCGTGCGGGCTGGGCGCGGTACGGCGCTGTTTGTGGTGGGTGAGGCGGGCCTGGGTAAGACGACCAGCCTGACCCAAGCCAGGATGTTGGCGGCTCCTGAGGTGCGGGTGGCGCTGGGTCGCGGCGACGTGATGGAAACCTCGCTGCCGTTTGGCGTGCTGGCCGCGGCACTGGGTGCGGTGGGCAACCACGATCTTGTGGCGTCCTCGCCGGGGGACAAGGGTGTTGGTGACGTGCGTGCGGCTCGCTTTTATGGGGTGCTGCGGTGGTTGGAGCGCACCACCGGTCCGGTGCTGTTGGCCCTTGATGACCTGCATTGGGCTGATCCGGACTCATTAGCCCTGCTGTCGTTTCTGTGCCGTCGGCTGGAGGGGTTGCCGGTGGCGGTGTTGGGCACGCTGCGACCCTGGCCACCGGCCGCACATGAACTGGTTAGCGCCCTGGCCCACGACGGTGATGCGAAAGTGCAGCGGTTGGCGCCACTGAGCGCGGAGGCTTCGGCGGTTGTGCTGGCGACCCGACTGGGTCGGCCGGTGAACCACGCCGTGGCCGACGGTGCGGCGGCACTGTGTGCGGGTAACCCGCTGCTGCTGGAACAGGTCGCAATAGCTGTCCGCGCTCAAGGGCTGAAGGCGGAGGCCCTTATGGGGGCCGGTGCGTCGATCGGCGCGGAGGGGATCGTGTTGGCCCGTTTCGCGGGCCTGTCGCCGGAGGCGTTGCGAGTGGCCCGGGCGGCCAGCGTGCTGGGTACCCGGTTTCGCCCGGCACTGGCCACGGAGGTGGCTGGACTGGAAGAGCGGCAGGCCGAGGCGGCGCTGTCGGCGTTGTGCCGTAGCGGGCTGGTGCGCGCGGAGACGGAGACCACCGCGGCGTTTGTGCATCCACTGTTCGGTCAGAGCCTCTACCACGACTTGGCCGCTCCGGTGCGGGTCCGTCAGCACGCCCGGGCGTTTGCCGTGCTGTGCGCGCACGGGTTAGAGGCCGAAGCCGTGGAACATGCTATCCGAGCTGACCTTCTCGGCGATCCGGCTGCGATCATGGTGATAGAGCGCGCTGGTAGGGCTGCACTTGCTAGCGGGGCGCTGGGTACCGCAGTCGAACACCTGCGCGCCGCAGTCCGGCTGGCCGGGGACCGGGCCAGCCCGGCGCTATTGTTCGCCCTGGGCGACGCGCTCCAGGCCAGCGGCCGGCCGGGTAAGGCGATCCAGGTGTATGAGCGGCTGCGCACCCAGGCCGGTCTGGGGCCGGCTGAGCGGGTGCAGACCCTGCGGATGCTGGGCCGCGCGCTGTTCGCCGCCGCCGCACATGACCAAGCCATCCAACGATTCGCCGAAGCCGCCGACCTGGCCGAGACCTGCTGCGATAAGGCCACGATTGCCGAGGTGCTCCTCGATGACGCGACCACCTCCTACCTCATCCTCGGTACGACGCATTCGCTTCCGCGCGCGACACGGGCCTACGAGCTGACCCGCACCGTCGCCGGGTCGCTACCCCGCCGGGCCACCGCGGCGTGGGGATTTCTTGCCTTGCTGACCGGGGACCCAGCTGGTCTGGCGGCCTGTGACGCCGCCGCCGGGGAGTTGATGGGGGAATCGGCTGAGCTGGCCGAGCTGCTCTGGGGCCTAGGACCGTTGGGTCTGCTGGCGCTGGCTGCTCTGTACACCGAGCGTTTCGCCGACGCCGAAGCCGTCCTTGCCGTTGCTCTGGCCCCGGCCGACCGGGCCGGCGCTCCATGGGCCACAGTCGTGTACCTGACGCTCCGGGCAGCTCTTGCGACGCGGCAGGGCCGGCTCTCAGATGCGCTGGCAATCGCAGAGCGAGTTAGCGAATCGGCCGAGCTGATGCGCTACGGCGAAGTGATGGCTTTCTTCGGCCATCTCGAGAGCCTGTTGCTGGTGGGGCGGCTGGCGCAATGTGCGGACTTGTATCAGCGCGCCGAGGCGCTCGCGTCCGCCCGAGGGCAGTTCTTCCCGCTGTTGTACCTGTGGCATGTGCGCGCCCGGCTGCTGCACCATGTCGGCGACCACGCCGGCGCCTGTGCGCTGTACGAGCGGATCGAACGGATGACCACCCGGATGGGAATAGCCGAACCCTGCGCGGTTCCGTGGGGTCGCCATGCCGTGGTCGCCTACCTGGCCAGCGACCGGTCCGACGATGCCCGTCGGGTGATCGACTGGCTGGAGCGCGGCACCGCGCGGCTACCCTGCCGCTGGCCCCGCATCGCCGCCGCGGCCGGTCGCGCGCTGCTGGCCGAGGCCGACGGCGACCCCGAGACCGCCGAGAAGCATCACCAGATCGCGGTGGCCCTGCACGAGCATGTCGAGTTGCCGCTGGAACACGTCGAGACCCTGCTGAGCTACGGCGCCTTCCTGCGCCGCCGCGGGCAACGCGCCCGAGGTCGCCCTCACCTGGCCCAAGCATTGGAGATAGCCGAGAAGTGCGGGGCGACCTTGCTGGCTGACCAGGCCCGAGACGAACTCGCCATTGCCGGCGGGCGCCGCCGCCGCGGCTGCGAAGACCCCACCCGGCTGACCGCCCAAGAGCAACGAGTCGCCCGATTGGCCGCCGCGGGCCACTCCAACAACACCATCGCTGCTCAACTATCGCTGTCGAGCAAGACCATCGAATACCACCTCGCGCAGGTCTACACCAAGCTCGGCATCAACTCCCGCCGCCAACTGATGACCGGCCGCTACGACCTCTGAACAGCGCTGTCACCCCATTCTGAAGCTGGGACCATGAGCGAGACCGCCCTCACCATTTTTCGCGACGCACGCAAAGTCCGCAACGAAGGCCCGGCGGGAATCGCGCGGCGCCAATGCGCCCGGCTGACCGACCAGATCGCCTACGTACGCGCCCATTCGCGGTACTACCGCGAGCTCTACCACCACCTGCCTGAGCGGGTCGAGGACGTGACGCTGCTGCCGGTCACTAACAAGCAAAAGCTGATGGAGCGCTTCGACGACTGGGTGACCGACCCGGAACTGACGCTGGAGAAAGTCCGGGCGCACGCGGACGACCCCGATCGCGTCGGAGCGAAGCTGCTCAGCAAGTACACGGTGACCACCAGCTCAGGCACCACCGGAAGGCGGGCATACTTCGTGATGGCGGACGCGACTAGGACCACCGCTTTCACCGTGGCGCTGCGCGGGATGTCCAGCGTGCTGACCCCCGCCACGATCCTCAAGCTGTTGGCCGGTCGCTGGCGGACCGCGATGATCGTGCCCACCGGTGGACACTTCGCGAGCCATGTCCTGGCCGTCCAGCAGCGGGACGCGAGCCCAATGGTTGCCAACCGGATCTTTCCGGTGACTATGCCGATCCCGGAACTCGTCGAGCAGCTCAACGTCTTCCGCCCGATTTACGTCGAATGTTACCCGACCATCGCGGCGCTGCTCGCCAGTGAGCAGCAGGCGGGCCGCCTCCGGATTCGGCCAGCGCTTATGCGGCTTGGTGGCGAAGGATTGGCGGATGGGGAATGCGAGCGGATCCGCACCGCGTTCGGCACGAAAATCCTCGACCTGTACGGCGCCAACGAGTTTCCCGCCTTGATGGTCAAGTGCCCGCACGGTTGGTATCACACACATGACGATTGGATGGTGTTCGAGCCGGTCGATGTCAACTACCAGCCGACGCCGCCCGGCGAGCAGTCCCACACCGTGCTGGTCAGCGTGCTCTACCGGCGAGACCAGCCGATACTGCGATACGACGTCGGCGACAGCATCCTGGTGCGACCGGATCCATGCTCTTGTGGCAGCCCCTTTAGGGCCGTCAAAGTGCGCGGCCGCGTTCCCATGCTGTTGAATTTCCGCACCGCAGATGGCCGTACCGTGATCCTTTCTTCGTTCGTGGTGAGCCTCCAAGTGGAGCGTGCAGCGGGTGTCGAGCTGTTCCAGATCATCCAAACCACGTCGAGCACGCTGAGCGTCCGTCTCCAGTTACGCGCAGGGGCTGATCCCGATCAGGTATGGGACGAGGTCCGCGCTAATCTCGTCCGGATGCTTTCCGACCACGGACTCAGCCACGTCGCCGTTGACCGGGCAACCGAACCTCCCGAACTGTCCCCGGGCGGTAAATTCCGGTCGGTCATCCCCCTTGTTGTGCATGATATCTGACCCGGCCGCCATTTCGACCACTCGTCCACATCACTGACATTCTTTCGTCGGTGGCTCTCGCGAGGCCCGGGATTGTCAGGGGTGGGTGCGACAATGGTGGCGTGATCGAGACGCAACTGGATCCGAGGCAGGCGATGGTCGCTTGTCTCGACCAGTGGCGTCGTGTAATCGTCACGTGCGATGATGCGGGGTTGGCGGATCAGGTCCGGGATATCGAGTCGGTGTCGCGGATGGTGTATTCGGTGATGCTAGATACCGTCGCAGAACTGGAATTTCGCAATATCGCGGTCACAGCCGGATTCCGCAACACTAAACAACTCCTCGCCGGGATGCTCAATCTCTCACCGACTGAGGCCGGCACCCGAGTCACCCACGCCAGCCAACTCGCCGCGCGCCACGCGCTGACCGGCGAGAGCCTGCCGGCGTTGCTGCCGAACACCGCCGCGGCGCTAGCCGCCGGGCAGATCGGCCCGGCGCAGGTGCGGGTGATCACCGAGACGATCGCCGCGATCCCCGCCAGCGTGAGTGCCTCTGAGCGTGAGACTGCCGAGGCTGAGCTGGCTGTCATGCTCGGTCGTTTAACTCGACGTCGCTGCATCGGATCGGCCAGCACATCCTGGCTCACCTCGACCCGGATGGTCCGGAGCCCCGCGACGAGTTGGAACACGCTCCTGCCGCGGGGGAGCTGTGGTTGTGGGACCGCCGTGACGGGCGCCTGGGCTTGGAGGGATACCTCGAACCCGAGCACCGCGTCGCATTCCGGTCACTGATCGACCAACTCGCCGCACCCCGGCCCACCACCAACGCCATCGCCGAGACCCGCACCACCGCGCAACGCAACGCCGATGCCCTACTGGAGATCTGCGGGCTGGCCCGCGCCGCCGAAAACTGCCCCACCACCGCCGGGGAACCCCCACACCTGACCGTCACCATCGACTGGGACGCGCTACGCACCAGCCTCGGGGTCGCGACCCTGGACTACGGCACCCACATCAGCGCATCGGAAGCCCGGCGGTGGGCGTGTGACGCGAAAATCATCCCGGTCGTTATGGGTGGGAAATCCGAACCACTCGACGTCGGACGGGCCATGCGCACCGTCCCACTCTCCATCCGTCGAGCGCTGGTCGCCAGGGATCGCGGTTGTGTTTTCCCGGGTTGCAATCGGCCCCCGGGAATGTGCCAGGCGCACCACAGGCAGCATTGGGTTGATGGTGGTCAGACCAGTGTAGATAATTGCGTTCTGCTGTGCGAAACGCACCATCGGCACGTACAACCACACCGGCTGGGACATCTTCATCCACCACGGCCACGTCGAATTCATCCCACCCGCAATCATCGACCCGATCGGCACCCCACTACACAACCCACTGCGATGCTAGCAGCCAACCCGAACCCCTGAGTAACGGGCGCGATGATGCAGCGTGGATGTGGTGCGGCTGCTTGCGGGCAGCATCACGGGCTGGCTGCACCAGCTCGCCGCCACCCAGGACCCAACCCGGACAATACGCTAAAACGGCAATAACCCGGGTGACGTCGCTACAGCAACACCTAGCGACGCGAGGAACGTCACACCATAAAAAGCTAGGGAAACTTCTGATCCCCAGATCTAGCAGACACTAGATCCTAATACCAATGGCGCACTGTCGTGCGCGGCTGGGTGTGGGGAGGGTGGCCGAGACCGATGAATAACTGGGCGAAGATCATGATTATCGGGCTGCAAGCGTCCCTCACAGTGTCACCGGGCAACGCCAATGTTCTTCACCAATCCCACCCGCCCACAGAGTACTTGCCATGAACGCCCGCGCGGGCTCCCCGGTTGCGTCGTTGCGGGAACGACTGATCGGTCTGCCAGAGCCTGAGCGCGCAAGCGTCCTTCTTGGCTTCATCCGCGCTGAGGTAGCCGCCGTGGCGGGGGAGAAGGCCCCGCGGTTGATCAATGCGGAGTCCCCGTGGCGGCGGTTGGGGATCTACCGGGAGCTCGCCACAGAGTTGCGCGGACGGCTCGCTGCCGCTGCGGGTCTGCGGATACCGGCCACTATCTTCTTCGACTACCCGACTCCCGCCGCGCTGATGGGTTATCTGCGCGCTGAACTACTCGGTGAACGGACCGCTATAGCACTGCCGGCCCCGGAGCGGACCGCAGCCGGCGATGACCCGATCGTCATCGTGGGAATGGCATGCCGACTTCCGGGCGGGGTGGGTTCGCCGGACCAGCTGTGGCAGCTCGTAGCCGAGGGCAAGGATGCGATCTCGGCCTTTCCAGAGGATCGCGGATGGGAACTCCACGCGCTCCAGCACCCCGACGTCGAGCGGTCGGGCAGTACCTATGTGCGCGGCGGTGGCTTCCTTCATGACGTGGACCAGTTCGACCCCGGGTTCTTCGGGATCAGTCCCCGGGAGGCGACCGCTCTCGACCCGCAGCAACGGCTGTTGCTGGAGACGTCGTGGGAAGCCCTGGAGCACGCTGGAATCGATCCGTTGTCCCTCAAAGGCAGCAGGACCGGCGTCTATGTCGGTATCGCCTACCGAGACTACGGCCCCCACTGGCATGAGCCACCCAAAGGCTACGCGGGCCACCTTCTCATCGGCACCCTGACCAGTGTGGCGTCGGGACGCATCTCCTACACGTTCGGGCTGGAAGGCCCCGCCATCACGGTAGATACGGCGTGCTCCTCCTCGCTGGCCGCCCTCCACCTCAGCATCCAGGCACTGCGCGCGGAGGAATGCACACTCGCGTTGACCGGCGGGGCGACCGTGATGGCCACTCCGGGGGTTTTCGTGGAATTCAGCCGTAAGCGCGGCCTGGCCCCGGATGGCCGCTGCAAATCCTTTTCGGCCGACGCCGACGGCACGGGCTGGGGTGAAGGCGCGGGCATGCTCGTCGTGGAGCGGCTTTCCGACGCCCGCCGCAACGGTCACCGCATCCTCGCAGTGATCCGCGGCTCGGCTCTCAACCAGGACGGGGCGAGCAACGGCCTGACCGCTCCCAACGGCTTGTCCCAGCGAAAGGTCATTCGACAGGCGTTAGCGAACGCCGGATTATCGCCGCACGAGGTCGACGCCGTCGAGGCCCACGGCACCGGCACGACGCTCGGCGACCCGATCGAGGCCCAAGCGCTGATCGCCACTTATGGGCAGGACCGGCCGCACGGTCAGCCGCTGTGGCTGGGGTCGTTGAAGTCGAACATCGGCCACTGCCAAGCGGCGGCGGCCGTAGGCGGTGTCATCAAGATGGTGATGGCGATACAACACGGGATCTTGCCCAAAACCCTGCACATCACCGAGCCGTCCCCACACGTGGACTGGTCGGCGGGCGCCGTTTCCGTGCTCACCGAAGACCGACCATGGCCACGGACCGGCCACCCGCGCCGCGCCGGTGTATCCGCGTTCGGTGTCAGCGGCACCAACGGGCATGTCATCCTCGAACAGGCGCCGCCCGCCGAGCACACCACACAGGCCGAGCACAGCGTCGTCCCATGGGTCGTATCCGGCAGGTCAGCGGCGGCGTTGCGAGATCAAGCTGATCGACTGCGCGCGCACCTGCAGACTCATCCCGAAATGCAGCCGGTGGACATCGGGTACTCACTCGCGGCCAGGACCCGGTTCGAACACCGGGCGGTGCTGATCGGGGCCGACCGAGAGGAGTTTGTCCACGGCCTCACAGCGTTGGCGAGCGAGGCGACGGCCCCCGGGCTCGTCCGAGGCACCGTCCGTGCCGACGCAAAGGTCGCGTTCCTCTTCTCCGGACAGGGCAGCCAGCGATCGGGCATGGGCCGCGAACTCTATGTGGCGTTTACCCCATTCGCCCGAGCGTGGGATGAGGTGCGCACGCGTTTCGACAATCACCTGGGCCGGTCGCTCCAGGACGTGATGTGGGCACCCGAAGGCTCATCCGATGCTGAGCTGTTGGACCAAACCCTCTACACCCAGCCGGCGCTTTTCACTCTCCAGGTGGCTCTTTTTCGGCTGCTCGAGCACTGCGGGGTCATTCCCGATGTGCTTGTCGGGCACTCGGTCGGCGAGCTGGCCGCTGCACACGTTTCCGGCGCGCTTTCGCTGGACGATGCGTGCGCCTTGGTCGCGGCCCGTGGCCGGGGAATGCAGGCGTCCCAAGCCGGTGGCGCCATGGTGGCGATCCAGGCGGGCGAGGACGAGGTCAGTCGCTCCCTTGACGATCCGGAAGGCAGGGCGGAAGTCGCTCTGATCAACGGCACTACGGCAACGGTGGTCGCCGGTGACGAGGACGCTGTACTCACGGTGGCCGCGCGGTGGGAGGCCAAGGGCCGCAAGACCAAGCGGCTGCGAGTCAGCCACGCATTCCACTCCTTCCACATGGACCCCATGCTCGACCGATTCCGGTGCATCGCCGAATCCCTGCGCTTCGGGCGTCCCACCATCCCGATCGTCTCCACGCTCACCGGGAAAATGGCCACCGCGGGCGAGCTGTGCTCGCCGGAGTATTGGGTGCGCCACGTTCGCGAACCGGTCCGGTTCCTCGATGGCATGCGAACGCTCGAAACCGAGGACGTCACCGTCTTCGTCGAGCTGGGACCTGATGCCACCTTGACCACGATAAGCCGGGACTGCCTAACCCAGGACCGGCCGCTGCTGGTGCCGGCGTTACGTGCCAGCCGCTCCGAACCGCACAGCCTCGGCGCTGCCCTGGCGGAGCTACACGTGCGCGGCCTCCCCGTCGACTGGCGGGCGTTTTTCGACGGTCGCGGTGCTCGCCGGATCGAATTGCCTACCTACGCCTTCCAACGCCAGCGGTACTGGCTCGACGCTCCCCGGCTGATCACCGACCGCGAGGCCCCCCAGCCAGACGCCGCCGGCTGGCGATACCGGGTGGCCTGGAAACCAGTCGTCGTACCCGACACCAGGCTCACCGGCACCTGGCTGGTGGTCGCCGGCGGCTCGAACGCCGACTATGAACTAGCGGCCCTGCTCACCGCGATACTGGTCAGCCACGGTGTGCGGGTCGTTCCAGTCGCGCTTGATGACGCTGACCTGGACCGGGACCAGGTGACCACCAAGCTGGACAGGGTGCTCGCCGACGGTCCGACCGTCGACGGGGTTCTGTCACTGCTCGCCCTCGATGAGACCCCGCAGCTGGGATATCCCGCGATGACAAAGGGGGTTATCCGCACCGTCGCGCTGGCCCAGTCCTGGGCCGAGGCAGGGGTGGAGGCGCCCTTGTGGTGCGCTACCCGCGGCGCCGTTTCGGTGCACGACTCCGACCCGCTGAGCAGCCCCGCGCAAGCGATGGTCTGGGGCCTGGGCCGCAGCGTCGGTCTCGAACACCCCCGACGCTGGGGTGGCCTTATCGACCTTCCCGATGTGCTGGACGAGCCGGCGCTTCGGCGCGCCTGCTTCGCCCTCGCGGGATTAGCCGGTGAGGACCAGCTGGCCATACGAGACAGCGATGTTTTCCTTCGCCGCATCGTCCGCGGCGACCACGTCGAGTCGCCGCCCAGGAGGTGGCGCCCCCGTGGCAGCGTCCTGATCACCGGCGGTACCGGTGCAGTAGGCGCGCATGCAGCCCGGTGGCTGGCCCGCAACGGCGCCGAACACCTGATTCTGGTCAGCCGCCGCGGGCTGGAAGCATCCGGAGCGATCGAACTGCGCGACGAATTGACCATGCTCGGTACGCAGGTCACCATCGCCGCATGCGACGTAACTGACAAGGAGAGCGTGGCTGGGCGGCTCAGCTCGCTTCCCACCGAGCACCCCCTGACCGCGGTCGTGCACGCCGCGGGGATCAGCGGCCGGTTCGCCCCACTGACCGAGGTGGACGCAGCCGAGTTCGCAGAGGTGGTCGCTGCCAAGGTGACCGGCGCCATCCATCTGGACACCCTGCTCGACGGACAACCCCTGGATGCCTTCGTGTTGATCTCCTCGATCGCGGGCGTGTGGGGCAGCGGCGGCCAGGTCGCCTACGCAGCGGGCAATGCCTTCCTCGACGCGCTCGCCCACCAGCGCCGCGCGCGCGGGAGGGTCGCCACCTCCGTGGCGTGCGGCCCGTGGGCCGAGGAAGGCATGGCCGCCGATCCGACGATCAGGACCCACCTGCTCCAGCGCGGCCTGCCGGCCATGGCACCCCAGGTGGCCACCACGGCCCTCTGGCAGGCGGTCGCCACGGGTGAAGCCGCATCCATCGTCGCCGACGTGGACTGGCAACGTTTCTTGCCCACCTTCACCGCCGCCCGCGCCAGCTACCTGTTCGAGGACATGTCCGAGACCGGCGGCCCGACCGACGTGGACCCCGACGAGAACATGTGGAAGCGGCGACTCGCCGGTGCCTCCAAGCCCGAACGCGGCCGGATCCTGTTGGAGATGGTTCGCGCGGCAGCGGCCGAGATCCTCGGACACGCCGCACCCACGGACATCGACGCCGAGCGCCAGTTCCTCGACCTGGGGTTTGATTCGCTCGCCGCTGTCGAGCTGCGCACCCGCCTGGCCCAGGCGACCGGTTTGACCCTGCCGGCCACGGTGGTTTTCGACCAGCCCACGGCTGGCGCGCTCGCCCGCTACCTCGGCACGCAGCTTGCCGATGACGCGGTGCCCGCACGCATCGAGGACAACCCGGCGCCTGGCGCGGAGCTGGAGACGGTCCGTTTTCTCTACCGACGCGCCTGCGCGCTCGACATGTTCGACGCGGGCCTTGACGTGCTCAAGGCCGCTGCCAGACTCCGCCCGGTCTTCCACAGTGCAGCCGAGCTCGGCAACGGTGTGGAACTGGTGCAGCTCGCCGCCGGCCCGGCCAGCCCCGCCCTGGTGTGTTGCCCGCCATATGTCGCGCCGAGCGGGCCGCACAACTACGCGCGGCTAGGCCTGAGCCTGCATCAGCTCCGTGACGTCTACTCGCTGACCCACCCTGGCTTCGGTAACGGCGAACCCGTTCCCGCCACCGCCGAGCTGGTCGTCGCGATGCAGGCCGACGCCGTGCGCCGCCGCCTGGGTGACACTGCGTTCGCAATGGTCGGATACTCCTCCGGAGGTTGGTTCGCGCACGCCGTTACCGCCCATCTCGAGACCTTGGGGGTCTTTCCGACCGCGGTGATACTGCTCGATTCCCTCGCCATGCGAGACGACGCTTGGGACCAGGTCCGTCCGCCACTGAAAACCATGGCGCTCAACGACCAGGCGTTCGCGTTGATGACCGGTGACCAATTGACCGCCATGGCCGCATACTTTCGTCTTTTCGAGAACTGGAAGCCGGTCGCGATTACCACCCCCGTACTCCTTATGCGCGCTACGGAATGCGTCCCAGAATGGGTGGGCGAACCGATCAGCGAAGAGTACTGGCGCGCTTCCTGGGACTTATCTCACGCGATATTGGACGTGCGCGGGGACCACCTCTCGATCATGAAGGAGGACGTCACCTCGACGGCCCTGACACTACATCGCTGGCTGGAAGAGCAGGAGCGATCATCGCGGGCCGCTGCCCATGCCTTATCTCCGAACTTATCGATGGACCGCGATAGCCATGCGATTCCGATGCCGAGGATACCGGTCTTATGTAGCAGCCAGCCATCCGAGGAGTGATCATGACCTGAAAAGTTTGTCGAGGCCCGCCACGCTTGGCTGGCGACGCCAGACGATCTGCTCGCTGTACCACCCGGGCGGTGTGAATCCGCGCTGACTGTCACTCTAACGGGTGGTGGCGTCATTCTTCGCGTATCAGCGCCGCGACCCGCGGCTCTCATAGCCGTGATCGCCATTAATGGGTGACATCTGGAGCACATGATGACTGATATGACGCAGACCCCGGTGGTGACCGCCTTCGACATCACCGACGGGTCGGGGCGCCACGCCAGGTACGCCCAGCTCGCGGCGGCGGGACCGGTCCACCGCATCACATTGCCGACCGGTGAGTTGGCTTGGCTGATCACCGGCTACGCCGAGGTGCGTCAGGCGCTGCATGATCCCCGGCTGGTCAAAAGCGACCTGGCGCTGGCCAACTCGGGCCGTGATCTGCTGCCGCCGGAGGTGTTCGCAGCGGTGGCTAGCCACATGCTCAACCGCAACCCGCCGGACCACACTCGGCTGCGACGGCTGGTTACCACCGCGTTCACCCGCCGCCGCGTCGAGCAGCTTGCGCCGCGCATCCAGCAGATCACCGATGATCTGCTCGACGGGATGGCCGGCGCGACGCAGGTTGACCTGATCGCTTCGTTCGCGCTGCCCTTGCCGATCACTGTGATCTGCGAGCTGCTTGGCGTGCCGGCGGATCGTCGGGCGGAAGTCCATGACTGGTCGACCACCTTCGTAACCGGAGTGCTGGCTGGACCGGATGTGCTCGTCGCTGCGGTCACTGCAATGGTGAGCTATTTGCGGGAGTTGGTTGACACCAAGCGCACCGACGGCGCCGACGACCTGCTCTCCGCACTGGTGGCCGCCCGGTATGGCCAGGACCGACTCTCCGAAGACGAGCTCATCTCGATGGTGTTCCTGCTGCTCGTCGCAGGTCACGAGACCACGGTGAGCTTGATCGGCAATGCGGTCCACGCGCTGCTTACTCACCCCGAGCAGCTGGCGCTGCTCCGTGCACAGCCACACCGGCTACCGGACGCGATCGACGAGATGCTGCGCTTCGATCCGCCGGGGCAAGTGGCAACGTTTCGCTGGAGCGCCGAAGCAGTGGACATCGGCGGGGTCATCATCCCGGCCGGCGAGATCGTCCTTGCCGGACTGCTGGCCGCTAACCGGGACTCGGCGTGCACCGCGAAGCCCGATGAGCTGGACATCACCCGCACCGACAACCCGCACCTGGCCTTCGGCCACGGTATCCACCACTGCCTTGGCGCACCGCTGGCCCGGCTGGAAGGCCGTATCGCGCTGGGGACCCTGCTCGCCCGGTTTCCCGGGCTGCGGCTGGCGGTGCCCGCGCAGCAGCTGACCTGGCGGCAAGGCGTGATCATGAACGGCCTGGCCGCACTACCTGTGGCGATGTAGTGAAACAAACGGCCATTCAAAACCGGAATACCGTGAAGGAAGACCCATGCAGCTCTCTTGGAGTAACTATTCTCTCATAGCGTGGCGACGATTTATGGCCATTGTGATCGGTGCCGTCCTGATCGCTACGCCGCTTGGCTGCGCGTACCGAGGGGTCGGCGCGGTCACGCCAGCCGCTGCTTACGCAAGCCCGAAGCCCGCGCCGCTGCTGTTTAGCAGCGACACGCTCACAACGCCGGGTCCAGTCCCGAAAGCTGTCACCTACAATCGGGACCTGGCCCCGATCGGTGCGGCTATGACGGTCGCCATCATCCCGTCGTCGGATGGGTTCACTCGGGCGGAGCTCGCGGTCTCCGGGCTGCTGCCCGACCGGGGCTACGCGGTGCACGCGCACACCAAGGCCTGTGGTGCCATTGCCGACGCGGCCGGACCGCACTTCCAGAACCGCATTGATCCCGCCGCCACGCCCCGAGCACCATCGAGCAACCCCGAGTACGCCAACCCGCGCAATGAGATCTGGCTCGATGTTCGGACCGACGCCACCGGCGCTGGCACGTCGGATACCACGGTGCCCTTCGTCCTCACCGACCGCACACCAGGCTCGATCGTGGTGCACGAAGCGATGCAGACCGCCACGGATCCTGGCCATGCGGGAAAGGCCGGCGCCCGGCTGGCCTGCCTCACTCTCGGGGGACGGTGATGGTTGCCGCGTCGACGGGCACTTTCGTTAATTCGTGCCCAGACGCACTATCGACGAGGCCCGAGTAATTGGGGAAAGAGTGAGGAGCCCCGATGTATCTCACGCAAGGCCTGCACCGGGCCGTGCAGCAGAATCCCGACGGGATCGCCACGATCTTCGGCGACCGGGTGCGAAGCTTCGCCGAGCAGGCCGACCGGGTGGCCCGGCTGGCCGGCGCACTGCGGCGACTCGGCGTCGAGCCCGGAGACCGGGTGGCCTACCTAGGGTTGAACTCCGATCGGTACATCGAGTACCTCCTCGCCGTGCCGTGGGCGGACGCGGTGCTCAACCCCGTCAACATCCGCTGGTCACCGGCGGAGATCGGCTACTCGTTGAACGACTCGCAGACCCGGATGCTGTTGGTGGACGACACTTTCATCGCGTTGCTGCCCGCAATTCGGGACCGCTGCGTCGGACTAGAGACTCTCATTCACGTGGGGGATGCTGGGCCGCCACCCGAGATGCTGGGCTATGAGGCACTGATCGCCGAGGGACCGGCGGTCGACGACGTCCGCCGGGGCGGGGACGCCTTGGCGGCGCTGTTCTACACCGGCGGCACCACCGGCTTCCCCAAAGGTGTCATGCTGTCCCACGCCAACCTGCTGACCTCGGAGCTGGGCTCGATGGCTGCCGGAGCGTTCGGTTCCTGGGAGCGGTTCCTGCATGCCGCACCGATGTTCCACCTCGCGTCAGTGGCAGCGGTCATCGGAGTGAGCATCATCGGCGGAACCCACATCATCGTGCCGCAATTCGACCCGATCGCGGTGCTGGCGGCGATCGAGCAGCACCGGGTCACCGACACCGTGCTAATCCCCATCATGATCCAACTGCTCATCGACCATCCGCGGCGCGCCGAATACGACCTGTCCAGCTTGCAGGGGATCGGCTACGGAGGTTCCCCGATCGCCGTGCCGGTACTCGAGCGGGCCCGTGAGGCCCTGCCGGGGGCCGGCTTCACGCAGGCCTACGGCATGACCGAACTCGGTCCGGTGGCCACCCTGCTGGTGCCCGCTGATCACGAGGCCAACAGCTCGTATCCTGACCGGCTCGGCTCGGGTGGCCGAGCCGCCCCGCACGCCGAGGTGCGCATCGTCGACTCCGAAGACCGGGAACTTCCCCGGGGTCAGGTCGGCGAGATCGTGGTCCGCGGCGGGCACGTGATGTTGGGGTACTGGGGCAAGCCGGAGCAGACCGCCGCAGCGCTGCGCGGGGGCTGGATGCACACCGGAGACGCCGGCCGCATGGACGCCCACGGCTACGTCTACGTCGTCGACCGGATCAAAGACATGATCATCACAGGTGGCGAGAACGTCTATTCCACCGAGGTGGAAAACGCCGTCGCCAGTCACCCCGCGGTGGCGAACTGTGCCGTGGTGGGCGTACCCGACGAGCAGTGGGGCGAGCGGGTGCACGCCGTGGTCGTGTGTAAGCCGGGAGCGCAGGTAAGCGAAGCGGAGATCCGGGCCCACACCAAGACCCTCATCGCCGGGTACAAGGCGCCCCGCACCGTCGAGTTCGTCGAAACCTTGCCCGTGACTCCCACCGGGAAAGTCCTCAAACGAGAGCTCCGCGGGACAGCACCGGACCACAATCGAGTACCGGTCAATAAGGTCCTATCGGAGTGACGGGGCGGCCGCCACCGACCATAACCGACCTTCAGCCGCCGTCTCCCTTGGAGGCCATGTCGTTGTCCGTGTGGCTGCCAATCCAATCACCTCGCCCCGGCGGAGGATTTGCCAGCTTCGCCACGTCTTCCTCGCCGGGCACGTCGCCGAGCGCCTCCTTGGACTGCTCCATGAGCGGCTCCGCAGTGTCCTTGTCGACATCGCTCATTGAATTGCCCCTCCGTGACACCGACCCTGTGCTTTAACGAAGTTGTTCGTCTGCACTCCTCTATACCCGAAAGATCAGCGGCGTACTCGTTGGCTAGCCGATGTCAACTACCCCCGCCGCCAGCAACGCTGGAAGGACGGGCTGGCGACGAGGACCAGGACGGTTTACTTCTGCTCGTGCCGGCCGGGCCGCCGTCCCCCGCTGGCACAGGCCGCCCAGCTGTCTGCGAGCTGACAGCGCCGATGTCATGTAGCTGACAGCCGGCGACGTGACGGCCGCAGACAATCCCAATAGTCGTAGACGGAAGGGGTCACAGATGGGACAGGCAGCCGTGATCCTCTCACCGACACTCCCTCACACTGGCTCCGGCGCCACAGGCGCCACCCCGAGCATCGCGGATCTGCTGCTCCGAGTCGGAAACGGGGATCAGGCGGCCTGGGACGAAATCATCCACCGATATGGCAAGCGCGTGTTCGCAACGGTGCGCTCATTTCGATTGCAGGAAGCGGACGTACTCGATGCGGTGCAGATGACCTGGTTGCGGCTAGCCGAACACGCCCATCAGATACGTTACCCAGAACAGCTGGGAGGGTGGCTGGCCACCACCGCACGCCGCGAATGCCTAAGCATCCTGCGCCATGCTCAACGCACCCCGAGTTTTTGTGAGGCAGCGCTGGAAGAGGTGGCTGATCCCCTCGTTAGCCCCGAACAGTGCGTCATCAACGCCGACATCACCCGGCGGCTGTGGAACCTCGTCAGCGAGTTGTCGCCTCGCCGGCAGACCCTGTTGCGGGCACTGTTCACCGACCATCCCCGTCCCTACGCCGAGGTCGCTCGCA
>JAICHZ010000046.1 GCA_025924655.1 Pseudonocardiaceae bacterium
ACAGAGGGGTGGTATGAACGTTGCCGACACGCTGAGAGCAGCAGCCCAGGCGCTTAGCGACCATACTGACCTTAAGCACGCACCTGCCTTGGCTGGCTTGCTGCACAACCGTGCCGATGATATGGAACGCAACGTCGCGGTCTGGCGATGCGCCGGGCAAGACGTACACTCTCTGGTTGAAAAGCACTACGGCGTGTACCTCGCCGTTGCCGGAGCTGTTCTCCGTCGATCCACGTTACCCGGCTCTGCACTCTTGACCGAGCAACCAGGTTTGGCGCACCTGAACGAGGATGGCCTGTGACTCGCGCTCCGGACATGGCTGCTCGGGCGCAGTCCCGAGTTCCGCCGCCAGGTCTTATGGCAAGTCGGTGGAGACCTGGAACCGCTCGACACACCGCGCTGCGCTTGGGCTGTTACCGAGCGCTAGGGGGTGCTTGCCGGCCGCGCAACTGCAGCGGCAGCCGGAGATAGATCTCGCAGCCCAGGCACAAGCCGAACGCGGCGTTGAGCAAGGCCGCGCCTAGCGCAAGGGCGGTAACGGTGAGGCCCAGCGCGGTGAGTCCGGTGGCGTATCCGATGGTGCCGATTATGGTACAGACGAGGCCGACGCCTTGAGCGAATCGGACCGGTGCGGGGTCCTCCCACTCAGTGGGTGGGCTGAGCTGGGGGGCTACGAGGATGCGGTACAGCTGGCCGTAGGGGTGTAGCTGTAGGCCGGCAAACGCGCCGACCGCGAACACGATTGCCTGCACGGCGAGTAGCACGGTGCTGCCCGTGACCAGCACGATGACGAGCACTGCACTGGTCACCCAGGCCGCGAACCTGAGACCTCGGGGATCGACGGAGTGCAATTGAGTCACGGAAGCTCCTGACAGTGGAGGGGACGGCGGTCAGCTGCTCGCCTGCTGTAGCGCGATCGAGCGCGGGTTACGGTCCGGTCAGGACGTTGGACGCAGGCTGCTGTGCGTACGGCAGAGATCGACCGCCCTGCGCTTAGTCAGCAGCGAGTGTACGACGGCATACTACGGGAGACTCCTGGGTTTGCTTAACTGCCGTTCCACGAGACCGCTGAACTTGGTCAGCGCAGAGCGGTGAGCGTCCTGGTCAGAGGTGTTGTTGTAGGACACGGAGCAGCTCGTCTCGACGGGGAACCCCGGTTACCCGGAACAGCTCGCGGCCACTGCGCGCGACTGCCAGCGTGGTGGGCGTCGAGCGCACCGATAGCAGGCCGGCCAGCTCTGGGGACTGGGCGAGGTCGAGTTCGGTGTGCCGGATCCCCGGGGTTGCGGCGGCCAGATCACCCAGTACGGCCCGGGCCTGCGGGCACCGCGCGCAGATCGGGGTGGTCAGCTGCAGCAGCGTTACCGCCGCTTCCGGATCAACCCGGCGTAGGACCTGCTCGGGCAGCACCGTCGGCTCAAGTGTGGGAGCGGACCGCACCCGCCCTTGGCGGGCTCGCCAGAGGAGTCCGAACGTCGCAGCCGTAGCTATCACTATCAGGGCGAGCCACATACCGGTCATCCGACACGAACTCCCTCCTCGCTCGTGGTGACGTTACTCGCGGTGCTTGTGCACACACGTCGTCATCGGTGCAGCCCCGGTCGGGTCAGCGGTCGATCATCTGCATCTACGGCTGGGCCACCACACCCGACCAGCCGGAAACCATCCGTACCAGAACCGAAACGTAACTCCGAATAGACGCACACTCGTATGTTGACGACAACATACGACCAAGCATGGTGTCGGTTACTGCTCGGGCTGAACTACCGGCAGCGACGACATATCGGCCAGGGGATAGACGTCAAAGTGCGAGAAATTGTAGACGGGTGCCTGCGCCAGCAACATCTCCAACTCGTCGTTGGACGCTACGTTGAAGATCCATGCCCCACCGTGATAGCCCACGATGTGGTAGCGGCCGATTACCTTTCCGCTTTCCTCCAGGGGCTTGGCGTAGTCAGGCATCCGTAGCACCGTATTCATCATCTCCGCCGAGAGCCTGGAGATCTCCATCTTCCACACGACCAGGAACTTCATCCCGACCTCCTGACCTCGGGCGCCCTGCCTTACATCCGGCACTGTCGGCTACGCCTTGTGGGGCTTGGACACAGTCCTAATCTTCCCACGGTTTCGCCAACCGAGCCTGCCGTAGGTGGGTTTACACCGGGCTGGCGGTGGGCACCGTCGGTGTCGTGCAGACCTTCCTGCCGTATCCGGACTTCGCAGCCAGCGCCGTGGCGCTGGACCGCCGTCGGCTTGGCAAGCAGCGCGTCGAGGCCCTGCAGATCTTGCGGGCGCTGACCCGGGAACGCTACGGCTGGAAGCACCATCCGGCGGTGCGAATGTGGGCCGGCTATGAAGAGGCACTGGCCTGCTACGCGATGGAGATCTGCGCGGAGTGGGTGCGCCGCGGGCACGCCGACAGCTGCGCGGCAAGCATCGGCGCTGATTTGACGGCGGCGGTGACGGGCCCTAGCCCCGGATACTGTCGCCGTGGCGTACGACGTCGACATAGCCAATCGGCTGCGTGAGATTCTGGCCAGCGAGCCCGGAGTCGTCGAGAAGCCCATGTTCGGCGGTCTGGCGTTCATGGTGGCCGGGCACATGGCCGTCAGCGCGAGCGGTCAGGGTGGCCTCCTGCTTCGCATCGATCCAGCTCAAACCGCCGCCCTCATCGTCGATCCGCGGGCGAGTCGGTTCGTCATGCGCGGACGCGAGATGGACGGCTGGTTGCGGATTGATATTGACGCAGATGCAACCGACCACGAGCTCAAGGAGTGGATCAAGCACGGTGTCGGCTACGCCAGGTCGCTGCCGCCGAAGTGATCGAAAAAGCCAGTCGGGGATCTTTCAAGACGTCAGCGATCTCTTGCCAGTGCGGTAAGGGTCCGACCGGTGATGCGATAGACCGTCCACTCGTCCATCGGTTCGGCGCCGATCGAGCGATAGAAGCCGACCGCGGGCTCGTTCCAGTCCAGCGCCCACCACTGCAGTCGGGAGTATCCGCGGCGCACGCACTCGGCGGCGAGCAGCGCCCGGCCAAGCCCGCAGCCCCGGTGCTCGGTCCGGACGAAGAGGTCCGAGGTAGATGCCGTGTACCCCGTCTCACGTCGAGAAGTTACGGAACCACAACGCGAACGCGACGACGTCGCCGCCGACCTCGGCGACGTGGCCGAACAAAGCCGGCTCCTCGCCGAACAACGCTGTACGTGGGACGTCACGCTCCTTCACGGTTCGGCCACGGGTGCTTGCCGGCGTTGGTGCGGGGGACTGCTTCATTCACGTCCCCGACGCTGCGTGGTCAACTGGTGACGCTTTGACACCACCTGGGAATACGCTCTAGGATGGCTCCCGGTCGGGGGCTGTACCTATCGAGGGGTGTCCGGTAACCATCAGCGCATTGACGAGGCCACTCGACGGTTCTTCTTCGTTTCGGATATCCGTTTCGGCCCGGCTCACTGGGACGCTGTATCAAGCGGGGGAGCCGTGCAATGAACATTCGCTGGTGGCACTCACAACGCGTCTTGGTGGCATCGCTGGTAACCGCAATGCTCGCCGTCGGCGTCCTGACCTCATTGGTGATTCGACAACAGCGACGCCAGGCGGACGGTCAGATCTACCTTGAAACAGGTGGCACCGTAAACGCCAAGCCCGGTGTTCCCGTGATTGGCCGACCCACAATGGTGCGAGGAAACATCGAGGGTGCGGGTGCGCCCGTCCCGGCAATGGCTGGCACGCAAGAGCGGGCAGATGGCAAGGGCGGTTCCCAGGCGCCATGCGCGTGCGGTAGCCCCCAGCCGGCGACCATGATTCAGCGGAAGGTACAACCAATACATCGGGGCACGCCGAAACCCACTTTCCGGCCACAACGGATCATCGTCAACCACTGGGATCCACCCGCGCAACCGCATGCGAGTGCTCCGCCGTATCAGCCGACGTTGCCAGCTGCGGGTCCGCCACCAGACGAGATGGGGAAGCTTGGCCCGTCGGGCGCAGTGATGCGGCCGGAGAAGATTGGTCCATCGGGTGCGGCGAAACGGGCGGACAAGCTCGGTCCGTCGGCGGCGCCGACGCCACACAAGGGAAGATGAATCCGCTGGGACGTGCCGGAGGCGGCAACACGCCTGCCCCGGCACCTGCGCGAGCACCTCGGACTCGATCAGATAAGACAACGCTGTCACACTGATTGTCGTGATCGCGCAGGAGCAGCCAGTAGCCGAGATGCTCCGCGCGGCGGGTGCCCGGTTTGCGTTCATCCACGGCAGCCGAGTACTTGGCCGCGCACGCCCGGACAGCGACCTCGATGTGGGCGCGTGGTGGGGTCTCGGACCGCCAGCATCCTGGGAGGTGGACCTCCCGATCGGCGTGGACCTGGTCGTGCTCGATAGCGCACCGCTGTGGCTGGCTGGTCGGATAGCTCAGGAGGGTCGCTTGCTCTTCGATGATGACCCGCCGGCGAGGGTCCGGTGGCAGGCCGATACCCGGCTGCGCTACCTCGATGAGATCCCGGCAATCCGGGAGCGCTACCGCCGGCGACGGATCGAGTTGGCCCGTGGAGCGCCGGGTGGATGATCGAAATTGGCTCGACCGGCTGCTCGACCGGGTTGCCTACGATTTGAAGGCCTTGGCCGAGTATCGCGCTGCGGGAAACCCGCTCGAGGATCCCACCCGGCTAGCGGCAGTGAAGTACCACTTCATCACGACAATCGAGGGCTGTGTCCGCATCGCCCATCACATCATCGCCTCGGAAGGCTGGCGAATCACGGAATCCAACGCCGATGCGGTGCGCGCGCTCGGTGCGCAGCATGTCGTGCTCGCCCCAACTGCCGAGGCAGTGGCCCGGGCGGTCGGGTTCCGCAACGTGCTGATCTACGAGTACATCGACGTCGACGACGCCCGAGTGCGCGACAACCTGGAACACCTGTCAGATTTCGAAGCGTTCATATCTCAGGTAGCTGCCTGGCCCGCCAGCTGAGCCCATCGCGTTTTGGATGCAGACTGCGCTAAAACGTGTGCTGATTAGCGCAGTCTGCATCCAGAACGCATCCCGGTGGGCGGGTTACGATCGGGCGCATGGGGTACCGGACGGCTGGCGTGGTGCTGGCGGGCGGCCGTTCGTCGCGGATGGGCCGGCCGAAGGCCGATCTGGAGTGGCACGGATCCACCCTGCTGCGTCGCACCCTGGGAGTTCTTGCGCGATCGGTTGACGGGCCGCTGCTGGTGGTTCGCGCCGCAGGCCAGCCATTACCGCAGCTGCCTGCGCAGGTGGACATCATCGAGGACCCCGAACGGGGCCTGGGGCCGCTGCAGGGCGTCGCCGCCGGGTTGGCAGCGCTGGCTGGCCGGGCGCAGACCGCGTTCGTGTGCTCGACCGACCTGCCGTTCCTCCATCCTGCGTTCGTCCGCCGGGTGCTCAGCGTGCTCACCGACGATCTCGACGTGGTGCTTCCGGTCGCCCGCGGTTACCCGCAGCCGCTCGCCGCCGCCTACCGGGTCAGCCTCGCGCCACTGGTCACCGAACTGGTGGCAGCCGGCGATCGGCGACCGGCCTTCTTATTCCGCCACGAGCGCTGCCGCACGCTCCGTATTGACGACGCCGCGCTCCTCGAAGACCCGGTACTGGCCGCAGCCGACCCATTGCTGGACTCACTGGTCAATGTCAACTCCCCGGACGACTACCGCGCCGCGCGGTCCCAGCCCGCTCCGCAGGTCACCGTGCAGCGCTACGGCGCGATGGCCGGCAACGGCCACCGCGGGCCGCGGACCGTGCGAGCCGCCACACTGTCCGGCGCGGCCGAGGCGGTGGGGCTGATCCTGGATCGCCACGTCATCGCCGCGCTCAACGGCGACCAGATCAGCCGCGACGGCGACGTCCCGCTGGCCAGCGGGGACACCGTCGCCTTCCTGTCCGCAGACGCAGGCGGATGAGCCCGGTGACCAGGCCGCCCGGGGGATACGCCGGCAAGGCGCTGATCGTGGATGTCACCCGGCCGGATGCGACAACCCTGCCGATCGGCGAGGCGGTGTTGCGCGCTTACCTGGGTGGTGTGGGGCTGGGCGCCTGGCTACTGCACCGGCTCGGCCCACCCGGTGTCGACCCGTGCAGCGCGCCGGCCCCGCTGGCGTTCGTGTTCTCCCCGCTGGTCGGCACGCCGTTGACCACCAGCGCCAAGTTCGCCGTCGTAGCGAAGTCACCGCTGACGGGGATGCTCAACGACGCGCTGGCGTCGAGCCAGTTCGCCATCTCGGGCAAGCTCACCGGGCACGACGCGATCGTGCTCACCGGCCGGGCCGCCACGCCATCGGTGCTGCTTGTGGACGGCCCCACCGCGCGGCTGGTCGCGGCGGCAGACACCTGGGGCCGGCCCGCCGCTGAGGCCGAGGAAGTGCTGAAACGCAGGCTGGGCCGGGGCTGGCGGATCGCCGCGATCGGACCGGCGGGGGAGCGTGGGGTGCGCTACGCGACGATCTCGCACGACGGGCGCCACGCCGGCCGCGGCGGGCTCGGCGCGGTGCTCGGCGCGAAGAACATCAAAGCGGTCGCGGTGCGGGCTGCCACGAAGATCGGCCCGGCGAATCCCGACGGAGTGCTGGCCGCCGCCCGCGACCTGCGCGAACGCTCCTTCGGACCGGCCACCGCGAAGTACCGCGAACTGGGCACACTGGCCAACCTGCTGGCCTTCAACGCGATCTCCACGCTGCCCACTCGTAACTTCACCAGCGCCACCTTCGTCGACGCGGCGAAGCTGGCCGCGGAGGAGCTGCACGAGCTGAGAAGCGCGACTCGCAGCGGCTGCGCCTCGTGCAGCATCGGCTGCGAGCACATCTACCGCGGGCGCAACGGTCAGAAGGCAAGGGTCGAGTACGAGAACGTCTTCGCGCTGGGGCCGATGTGCGGGGTGTCCGACCCTGATGACGTGCTGGCCGCCTCGGCCCGCTGCGATGAGCTGGGCCTGGACACGATCTCCGCCGGTGGCACCATCGCCTGGGCGATGGAATGCGCGGAGCGAGGGCTGATCGACGCACCGTGGCTGCGCTTCGGTGACGGTGCCGCTTTGCTGCGGGCGCTAGACGAGATCGGCAGCGGCGACGGGCTGGGCGCGCTGCTCTCGGAGGGTTCCCGCCGCGCCGCCGCAGTGGTAGGTGGTGGCTCGGAGCAGTTCGCTCCGCACGTCAAGGGTATGGAAATGCCTGGATATGAGCCCCGCACACTGCAGGGCATGGCGCTGGGCCTGGCGGTCAACGCCCGCGGCGCCGACCACAACCGCTCCGGTGCCTACGAGGCTGACCTGTCCGGTGACTACGACCGGCTGGCTGGGGGGGACGCCCAGGTGACTGCCGCGGTGGCCACCGAGGACCGGGCCGCCGTGATGGACTCGATGATCCTCTGCAAGTTCCTGCGCGGCGTGTTCGACGAGCCTTACCGGGAATGGGCCGAGCTGCTGCAGGTCGTCACTGGGTGGGATATCGATGACGCTGAGCTGCGCGCGACCGCACGCCGGATCGTGCTGGCCAAGCGAATGTTCAACCTGCGCGAGGGCTGGGTCCCGGCCGACGACTGGTTGCCCAGCCGGCTGCTGCGCGAGCCGGTCCGGCTCGGCTCCGGGCGCGACGCCGCGCTCACGCCGGCCCGGCTGCGGGAGATGATCGACGGTTACTACGCGATCCGGGGTCTGGACCACGACGGCCGGCCCGAGGGGGGAGCGCTCGAGGACCTGATGCTGATGGAAGGAGCGCCGCTGTGAGCGTCACCATCAATCTTGACGGGCGGGAGATCACCGTGCCCGAGGGCACCACGATCTACGCCGCGGCGCGCCAGCTCGGCATCGACATCCCGGCGCTGTGTCACGACGACCGGTACGACCCGGTCGGGGTCTGCCGGACGTGCGTCGTGGACACCGGCGCCCGGGTCTTCGCCGCCGCCTGCGTGCGGCCCTGCGAGGACGGCATGGTGGTACGCACCACCGGCGACGAGCTCGAACGCAGCCGCGCGACCCTGATCGAGCTGCTGATCGCCGATCAGCCGCCGCGCGACGCCGATCCCAAGCAGACCACCACCGGCGACAACATGCTGCTGGCGCTGGCGGACCGCTACGGCGTTTCCCGGGAGACCACCGCGTTGCCCTGCGGATCGGGCCGCGGCACCGACACCTCCAACCCGGTGATCGCCGTCGACCACGACGCCTGCATTTTGTGTGACCGCTGCACCCGGGCCTGCGACGACATCCAGGGCAACGACGTGATCGGCCGCTCCGGTAAGGGCTACCGCACCCGGATCGCCTTCGACCTCAACGACCCGATGGGTGCCTCATCCTGCGTGACCTGCGGCGAATGCGTCGCCGCCTGCCCCACCGGCGCGCTGACCAACAAGCCCATCCACAACATCCCGATCCGCCCCCGCGCCGAGCTCGACGCGGTGCAGACCGTCTGCCCGTACTGCGGGGTGGGCTGCGCGCTGACCTACCAGGTCGATCGCGACCGCGGCGCGATCGCCTACGCCGAGGGCCGTGACCAGCCCGGATCGAAGGGCCGGCTGTGCGTCAAGGGCCGCTACGGCTGGGACTACGCGGCGTCGGCGCAGCGCCTCACTGTCCCGCTGATCCGCCGGGAAGGCTCCTACCCCAAGGGCGCCCTGTCGTCGGACGTAAAAGGCGAAAGGCGCCGCAAGCCGGGTGGCTTGGTCGACTACGACGAGGTGCTGCCGCATTTCCGGGAGGCCAGCTGGGATGAGGCGTTGGACCTGACGGCCCGGCGGCTCACCGAAATCCACGCTGCGGGCGGTCCGGGCGCGATCGCCGGGTTCGGCTCGGCGAAGTGCTCCAACGAAGAGGCCTACCTGTTCCAGAAGCTTATCCGGACCCGGTTCCGTACTAATAATATTGACCACTGCACCCGGCTGTGCCACGCCTCGTCGGTCGCCGCGCTGTTCGAGGGGATCGGGTCGGGCGCGGTGTCCACCACCTACGGCGACGTGGTCAACGCGGATGTCGCGATCATCACCGGCAGCAACGCCACCGCCAACCACCCCGTCGCGAGCTCGTTCTTCAAACAAGCCCGCCGCTGCGGAACCAAGATCATCTATATCGATCCGCGGGCGGATCGGGTCGCCGACCACGCCGATATCTACTGCCAGCTCAAGCCAGGCACCGACGTGGCGTTCTACAACGGCGTGATGCACGAGATCATCCGTCTCGGACTGATCGACCGCGACTACATCGATCGGCGCACTTCGAACTACGACGAGCTGGCCCGCACCGTCGCCGACTACTCGCCGCAGCGCGCTGCTCAGATCACCGGCATCGAAGCGGACGCCATCACCGAGGTGGCCCGGGTCTGGGGCAGCGCCCGCGCCGGGATCATCTTCTGGGGGATGGGGATCTCCCAGCACACCACCGGCACCGACAACGCACGTTGCCTCATCGCGATGTGCGCGATCACCGGCAACGTCGGCAAGCCCGGCAGCGGTCTGCACCCGCTGCGCGGTCAGAACAACGTGCAGGGCGCGTCCGACGTCGGGCTGATCCCGATGTTCTACCCGGATTACCAGAAGGCCGACTCCGCCGAGGTGCGGTCGCGCTTCGAGCAGGCCTGGGGGGTCAGCGGGCTCGATCCGGACAAGGGCTTGACCGTCACCGAGATCATCGGTTCCGCTCTGGCGGGTGGGGTGCGCGGGATGTACATGCTCGGGGAGAACCCGTTCCTGTCCGACCCGAACATCAACAAGGTGCGCAAGGCGCTGTCCGCGCTGGAGTTTCTGGTGGTGCAGGACATCTTCCTCACCGAGACCGCCGAGTTCGCCGACGTGGTGCTGCCCGCGTCGTCCTACCTGGAGAAGGACGGCACCTTCACCAACACCGACCGGCGGGTGCAGCTCGGCCGCAAGGTGCTGGAGCCGCCAGGCCAGGCCCGGGTGGACTGGGAGATCCTGCAGGATCTCGCGCAGCGACTCGGGCTGGACTGGCGCTACAGCGGCCCGCGCGAGGTGTTCGACGAGCTGGTCAGCCTGATGCCCAACTACGCCAACCTCACCTATGACAACCTCGGCGGCACCGGCAAGCTGTATCCCAACGCTGACCCGGAGCACTCCGACGGCACCGTGGTGCTCTTCGACGAGCGGTTCAACACCGACGACGGGCTGGCGCACCTGGTGCCCGCCCAGTGGTTGCCGGCCAAGGAGCTACCCAACGCCGAGTACCCGCTGGTGCTCAATACCGGACGGCTGCTGGAGCACTGGCACACCGGGTCGATGACCCGACGGTCCTACGCCCTGGACACCATCGCACCGGAAGCGGAGGTGTACGTGCACCCTAAGGACGCCGCGGACCGTGGGCTGGCGCACGGCGAGATGGTGCTGGTGCGCTCCCGGCGCGGCGAGATCGAGTTGCGTCTGAAGGTCTCCCACCGGGAGGCACTGGGCAACTGCTTCATCCCGTTCCACTTCCGGGAGGCCGCCGCCAACGTGCTCACCATCGATGAGATCGACCCTTACGGCAAGATCCCGGAGTTCAAGTTCTGCGCCGTGCAGATCGAGCCGCTAGCCGCGCCATTCGGAGCCGATCTGCGATCCGGAGCCGATCACTGACCGCCATTCGGAGCCGAACCGCGGCGCGCCGGCTATGGGGCGAGAACGGGTAGGCCGGCCGCGTTGGCTGCAGCGGCTTGGTGGCTGCTGTAGGTCAGCATGACGTCAGCGCCGATGCGCAGGGCTGCCGCGACGTGCAGGGCGTCGAGGCTGCGCAGATGGCGGCCGGGAGCAGCTCCTCGACGAGCAGCTTCGCTGCCGCCGACGTCTCGATGTAAAGGATCACCGCTCGCCGCGAAGCTCGTCCAGGAGGTCCTGCACCGGTTCCTGGATCTCGGTCCGCTCCAGCTTGGCGAACCCTCCGCCGACCGTGGCCCGCCTGATTCGCAGCGATGCGCCGGCCGCTTGTGGTGGCGGCACCAGCACGGCGACGACCTCGCCGTTGTTGGTGACGTACACCGTCTCGCCGGCCTGTACGTCACGGAGCACCGCGCTGCTGTTGTTGCGCAGTTCGCGGTGCGGGATCGTCCTCGGCATCGTCTAGCACCTCCGTAGCAAGCGCAGCACCCGTTAACCTCGTGACTGTGGCTCATGACACCGGCGCAGCTCGCCGTCAGGGGGCGGGCAGTAACCCGCGGATGGCGGGTGTCGAGGCGCGAGCGGGCAAGTTTCCTGGGCCGAGCTTGATCCCGGAGCTGAACGCCATCCAGTCCCGGCTGGGCTGGTTGCCGCGCGAGGAGCTGGTCGCGCTGGCGCGCCGGATGCGCCGGCCGTTGTACGAGATCGAGGGTCTGGTCTCGTACTACCCGCATTTCCGCACCGAGGCGCCGCCGAAAGTGGCGCTGCACGCCTGCCGTGACCTGTCCTGCTGGCTCGCCGGCTGCGCGCCGGATCTAGCTGATCGGTACGGACCGGACGTGGAGTTCCGCGAGGTGTCCTGCCTCGGCCGTTGCGACATGGCGCCCGCCATCGCCGTCAACGACCGCCCAGCACAAGCCACCGACGCCGACGCTGCCGTCGAAGCCGCCCTTGCTGGCGCACTCTCGCACCCAACCCCCACCGCCCGCACCCGCTATCCCAACGATCCCTACCCGCATTCAGCGGGCTCAGCGGGGTTTCCAGCGCCGAATAACCCCGCTGAGCCCGCTGAATGCGGGAGGTATCAGGTGTTGAGGGAGTTGGTGGGTGGGGGGTTGAGCGTGCCGGAGGTGATCGCCACGCTGAAAGAATCCGGGTTACGGGGGATGGGGGGCGCGGGGTTTCCCACCGGCAAGAAGTGGGAGCTGGTGGCTGCCCAGCCGGGCCCGGTGAAATACGCGATCTGCAACGCCGACGAGTCGGAGCCCGGAACCTTCAAGGACCGGCAGATCCTCGCCGATCAGCCGCACCTGGTGCTGGAGGGACTCCTGATCGGCATGCTCTGTGTCGGCGCGGAACAGGCCTGGGTGTTCATCCGGCACGAGTACGGCCCCGAGGAACAAGTACTCCGTGGCGAGATCGACGCGCTGCGGGCTGAGGGCCTGGTGGGAACCGACGTGCTGGGCAGCGGGCGGACCCTGCAGGTGGATATCTTCACCTCGCCGGGGGGATACATCCTCGGCGAGGAGTCCGCATTGATCGAGTGCATGGAGGGCCATCGCGGTGAGCCGCGAAACAAGCCGCCATTCCCAGGCGTGTACGGGCTGCATGGCCGGCCCACGCTGATGAACTCCGTGGAGACCTTCGCCGACGTCCCGGGGATTGTCGCGCGCGGCGCACAGTGGTGGATCGATGCAGGCCTGGGTGAGTCGGTGGGATGGAAGTTCTTCGCCGTCTCCGGGCAGGTGGAAAACCCGGGGGTGTACTGCGTGCCGATGGGCACCACTGTCCGCGCCCTGCTCGACCAGGCAGGCGGGGTGGCCGGTGGGGCGAGGTTGGCCGCGGTGCAACCCGGCGGCGCGTCGTCGAACTTCCTGACGCCCGACCAGCTGGACGTGCCACTGGACTTCAACACGCTGGCCGCCGCTGGCTCCATGCTGGGCTCCGGCGCTTTGGTCGTCATCGCCGAGGGCACCGATCTGCTTGCGGCAGCAACCAACGTGCTGCGGTTCTTCCGCGACGAGTCGTGCGGCAAGTGCGTGCCGTGCCGGGTTGGCTCGACTAAGGCGCATACCCTGCTGACGGAGGCGCTGACCAGGGGCGGCCTCGACGACGCCGGCGCAGCGCAGCTCGTCGAGCTCGAATACGCGATGCGCAAGACGTCGATCTGTGGGCTGGGCCAGGTCGCGCTGGGCCCGGTCATCAGCGTGCTCAGGCAGCGGGCTCCGTGAGCCGGGAGTTCTTCGCCACGCGCACGGTCGCCGAGGCCCTGGCTGGGTTCAGCCCCGCCCTGCGCACCTCGACGCAGACGGTGGCGCTGGCCGAGGCGCTCGGCCGGGTGCCGGCCTGCGAGGTCCTCGCCCGGGGGCCGCTACCCGGGTTTGCCCGATCGACCGTGGACGGTTACGCGGTGCGGGCCGCCGACACCTACGGCGCGTCGGAGGGGCTGCCGTCCTACCTGGACGTGGTCGGTGCTGTGCAAATGGGCACCCAGCCAGACGTGACCGTGACCGCCGGCACGGCAGCGGAGATGCCCACCGGTGGGGTGCTACCGGCGGGCGCCGACGCGGTGGTGATGGTGGAGTACACCAACGAGACGATGCCCGGCACAGTGGAAGTGCTGCGGCCCATCGCGCCTGGCGGTGGAGTTATTCAAGCCGACGACGACGTCACCCCGGGGACAGTCCTTGCTCCTGCGGGCCGGCCGCTGCGCGCGGCGGATTTGGGCATGCTCGCCGCTGCGGGAGTGACCAAGCTCCTCACGCATGCCAGGCCACGGGTGGCGATCCTGTCCACGGGTGACGAGGTGGTGCCGCCTTCGACCGCTACGCTGCGTCCCGGCCAAGTCCGCGACGCCATCGCTCCGGCGCTCGCCGGTCTGGTGGTCGAGGCCGGTGGATGGCCAGTGCCGTGCGGCATCGTGCCCGACGATCCCGCTGCTCTGCGCTGTGCGCTACAGCTGGCGCTGGCCCAGTCGGATCTGGTGGTCGTTTCCGCCGGCTCTTCGGTGGGTGCTCGCGACGCTACCGCCGACGCCGTCGAGAGTCTCGGAAAGCCGGGCATTTTCTGTCATGGGCTCGCCATCAAACCGGGCAAACCCACTTTGCTCGCCGAGTGCGATGGCGTGCCGGTGATCGGTTTGCCGGGAAATCCGCTGTCTGCCCTGGTGGTTTTCCGGCTGGTCGGCGTCCCGCTGGTGTGGCGCCTCGCGGGCTGCGCCACGCCGCCCCCCGAGCCGTCGGTGATCGCTTCGCTGACTCGCGACGTGCCCTCGGAGGCGGGCCGTCGGGACGTCGTGCAGGTACAGCTCAACGGCGGGCAGGCCGAACCGTTGTTTGGCGCATCGGCGCTGCTGTCCGTGCTCACCCGCGCTGACGGGTACGTCGTGGTGGCGGAACCGGCCACCGGTCTCGACGCCGGCGCGGACGTCTCCGTCACACTTTACCGGTAGCCTGACCGGGTACGATCACTGCGCGTGGCCTCTCGTGTACGATAAGTTGTTGTTGCAATCCGTACATGCATAGCTTAGTTTTGTAGTTGCTTGACCACGGGGAGTAAGGGGGGCCAGCTCGGATCACCTTGGGTTGCTGCCGAGTGCGGCGGATTAACATGCTGTCGATGTTGACACCGGGGAGAGTTCGCTAACGACGCTCACCTGCGTCGGTGAGTGCGACATGATGTCGCGAGGCGTCCCTCTGTGAGCATCTAACACGCCCAGCGACGTTCGGGCCAGGCAGCTTGTCGACCGCGCACTCCACAGGAGGGCCGCAGGCAATTCCCAGGGATGTCCGGGTCTTTTCGGCTTGCGTAACTCCTCCATCGATCGGCTTAAGGAGCGAGTATGAGGGTCTCGGACGTCTTCACACCTGGTGCCACCGACAGTCCCGACGACGGCTACTACTACGACGGGAAACCCGGCCACAAAAACTACTACGAGGACTACTACGACGGCGGTGGCTACTACAACAATAGCTACGGCGGGTTCGAGCGCGGTCCCACCCGCCCCTCGCTCCTAGCGCTGCTGGGGTAGCAGGTCGATCAGCAGGTTGCGCGGCGGTGGCCTCGTTCTCCTACAGTGGGATGACGGCCACCGCCTAGCCATGCCCGGAGGCAGGCCCGAGCACCAGATCTAGAAATGGAGTGGTTGTGCGGGAGGTGTTGAGATCGCTGCTGCGCCCGTCGTCGACCACTGGCGGTTTGGTGGAGGCGGCACCGGCAGCGAGCATCCGGGAGGTTTTCCGGCGGTTCTGGCCCGACGCCCGGCCGTTCTGGCGATGGTTGTGGCTGAGCTTGGTGCTGATCATCGTGACCCCGGTGGTGGACACCGGGGCAATTCTGCTGTTCAAGGTGCTGGTCGACAAGGTGTTGACCCCGCGAGATTTCTCCGCGTTCCCGCCGGTGGCCGCGGCGTTTGTGGGGATCACCCTGCTGGTAGGAATGCTGGGCTTCATCGGCTCCTATCTGGGGGCGTGGATCGGGGAGAATTTCCTGCACCGGATGCGCACCCGGGTGTTCGCGCATCTTCATACCTTGTCGGTGAGTTTCTTCGATCGCCGCCGCCTGGGCGACATCCTGTCGAGGCTCACCGGTGATGTGGCCGCCATCGAGGCTGTGGTGCTCTCCGGGGTCATCGGGCTCATCTCCAACGTGTTGCGAATCTTCGTGTTCGCTGGGGTGCTGTTCTTCCTTGATTGGCGCCTGGCATTGACCTCACTGATCGCGGTACCAGTGTTCTGGGCCGCCGCTCGGGTGTTCTCCCGCCGGATCAAGATCGCCTCCCGGGAGGTCCGCCGCCGTGCCGGGTCGATCACCGTGGTCGCCGAGGAAAGCCTGGGCAACGCCACCCTGATCCAGGCCTACGGCCGCGAGGCCGCCGAGGTCGAGCGCTTCGCCGAGCAGAGCATCGGCAGCGTGAATGCCGAACTGGCCGCCACCCGCATCGGTGCGCTGTTCTCCCCGCTGGTGGACCTGGTGCAGGTGCTCGGCATCATGACCATCCTCGGGGTCGGAATCTGGGAGCTGACCGCCGGGCACATCACCCTGGGTGGCCTGCTGGCCTTCTTGGTGTTCCTGTCCCAGCTGTACGGGCCCGTGCAGGGTTTGGGCTCACTGTCCACGTCGCTGTTCGCCGCCGCCGCGGCCGCGGAGCGGATCATCGAGCTGCTCGACGAGCAACCCACCGTGACCGCCCCCGAATACCCGGTACGGCTGGGGCGCCCGCGCGGCCAGCTCCGCTTGGAGCAGGTGAGCTTCGCTTACCCGGACACCACCACCGACGTCTTGCGGCAAGTCAGCTTCACCACGCTGCCTGGGCAGACCACGGCTATCGTCGGGGCCAGCGGTGCCGGCAAGACCACCCTGATGAAACTGCTGCTGCGGTTCTATGATCCCACCAGCGGGCGGATCACGCTGGACGGGACCGACCTGCGCCACGTCGATCCCGAGGAGCTGCGCGCCAATATCGCCATCGTGCTGCAGGAAACGTTGCTGCTCGATGGCACCATCGCCGACAACATCCGGGCTGGGCGGCCCGACGCCAGCGAGGACCAACTCGTCAGGGCAGCCAAAGCCGCCGATGCCCACGACTTCATCAGCGCGCTGCCCGAGGGCTATGACACCCGAGTCGGCCAACGCGGCCGGCTGCTGTCCGGCGGGCAACGCCAACGCATCGCGATCGCCCGCGCCATGGTCCGCGACGCCCCTATCCTGCTTTTGGACGAACCCACCACGAGTCTCGACGCTGACGCCACCCAACGCATCCTGACTCCACTACGCCGGCTCATCACCGGCCGCACCACGATCATCATCTCGCACAACCTGCTCACCGTCACCGATGCGGACCAGATCATCTACATCGAGCACGGCCGGGTCACCGAAACCGGCACGCACGATCAGCTTCTCGCCAACAACAACCAGTACGCCCACCTTTACCACCTTCACCACCCCGCCGAGGCGCCGAATGGGTCAGCGCGCAATTCCCGACTCGCCGGCACCGGAGCAGCATCCTGAGGTGTTGAATTCCCGGTAGCGTCGCCGTTGTGCCGCGCAGTCCGTTCATCCGCGACGTTCCGGCGGTCCAGGCGCTGGACGCGTGGCGGGCGGCCCGCGCTGCCGCCGGCTGCCCGACCAGGGTGGGGGTTGAGCGGCGGGAACTGGCCAAGGCGATCGGTCGGATCACCGCCGAGCCGGTGTGGGCGCGACGCTCCTCCCCGGCTTTCGACTCCGCTGGGATGGACGGTGTGGCGGTCCGTTCGGTGGATACCGTGGGGGCCAGCCCGTCTACCCCGATCACGCTGACCG
>JAICHZ010000047.1 GCA_025924655.1 Pseudonocardiaceae bacterium
ATACCGATCCGCGCTGCCGGGCCCGGGCGGCCAGGGATCGCCGCGCGCCGGGCGATATCCGATCAGTGCTCGCCAGCGCCACCAGGGCCACCCCGTCGAGCAGGGCCGCGGCCACTGAGGCCGGATCCGGCCCAGGTCGGGGAATCAGCGCCAGCCGCTGCACCGCCACCCCCGCCTCCGCTGCGGCCAACACCCCGAGATCTCCGGCGCCGATCACCGCAGCCCAGACCCCCTGCGCGGTGGCCGCGGCCAGCATCGCCAGCAGCAACGCCATCGAGCCCTGCACCGCGACCACCGATCCCGGTCGCAGCCCACCGGGCAGCAGTGGCGCAACCGGTTCGACTACCGGGAACGGCGGCCGTCCGCCCGGCACGTCGAGCCGCTCCTCCAGCGTCGACGCCGGGGCGACCGGCGCTCGCTGCAGCACCGACGCGACGCTCGCAACCGCCATCCGGCGGCCTCCTCCCAACGGTGGGTACGCGCTGACAACCGCACCCGGATCCGCTGCGGGGAAGGCAGCGTAATCGAACATATGTTTGATTACTAAACCCGAGTAATCGGGCGCCGTCAAGGTCCCACCCGGGGCACACTCGACGTCGTGGCGGGCTTCGGCTGGATCTCCCTTTGCACTGACTACGGCTGCGCGGACGGGTTCGTGGCCGCCTGTCACGGGGTGATCGCCCGGATCGCCTCGCACGCACGGGTTCTGGACGTCACCCATGCGATCACGCCGGGCGACGTGCGGCACGGTTCGGTAGTCCTCGCCGACACGCTGCCCTGGTTGCCACCCGCGGTGCATGTCGCGGTGGTCGACCCCGGGGTGGGTACGGCCCGCCGCGGGGTGGCGCTGGTCAGCGGCGACACCGTGCTGATCGGGCCGGACAACGGCCTGCTGCTTCCCGCGGCGCGGGCCCTAGGCGGAGTGCGCGCCGCCTACGAGCTCGTCGAACCCGCCTACCGGCTGCCGGCGGTCAGCGCGACGTTCCATGGGCGTGACGTCTTCGTGCCTGCCGCCGCGCATCTGGCCGTTGGCGTGCCACCGGACGCGTTGGGGCCCATGGTTGATCCGGCGACGCTGATCGCCCTGCCGGCGCCAGTGTGCGACGTGAACGGCACTCAGATCCGGGTCGAAGTACTGACCGTGGACCACTTCGGCAACGTGGCGCTGGCCGCCGGGGTAGCAGAGTTAGCTGTGATGGGCCTGCAAACCGGGGAATCGGTGACGCTGCGCTGGCCGACCGGCGCCCAATCGGTGCGCTTGGGCCGGACATTCGGCGACGTGGCGGAAGGGGACCTGATCCTGCTGATCGATTCGGCGGGACATCTCGCGGTGGCCCGTCGAGCAGGCTCGGCGGCCCGCCACACTGGTCTGAAACCCGGCGCCGTGGTCGAGTTGACCATCACACCTGACACGTAGATAGGGGCCGACATGCACACTGCCGTCGTCGGCGCGGGGAGATTTACGCCAGCGGTTGCGCCCACCCGTACCCGATGGACCCACCCGCGACGAGCTGGCCGCGCTCGTCACGAGCGTCAGTGCGCGAAGTGGCGGGTCCCGGTGAGGTAGAGCGGCACCCCGGCGGCCTCCGCGGCGGCGATCGAATCGGCGTCGCGGATCGATCCTCCGGGTTGCACCACGGCGCGCACCCCGGCGTCGAGCAGCACCTCCAGGCCGTCAGGGAACGGGAAATACGCATCGGAGGCGGCCACCGAGCCGCTCGCCCGCCGGCCGGCTCGGCTGACCGCGAGGCGGGCGGCGTCCACCCGGTTCACCTGCCCCATCCCGATCCCGACAGTGGCCTGATCCGCGGCGAGCAGGATCGCGTTGGAGCGCACCGCCCGGCAGGTCCGCCAGGCGAAGACCAGGTCGGCCAGGGCCGTCTCGGTCACCGGCGCACCGGTAGCCAGCGTCCAGGACGCTGGATCGTCACCTGGCGCGTCGATCGCGTCGCGGGTCTGCAGCAGTAGCCCGCCGGACAGCGCCCGGAACTCGATACCGCCACTGTCGGCGGGCGCGGCCAGCAGCAGCCGGAGGTTCTTCTTGCGAGCGAGCACGTCGATGGCGCCGTCGGCATACGACGGTGCCACCAGCACTTCGGTGAACACCTCGCTGACCTGCTCGGCCAGCTCGACGGTGATCTCCCGGTTCACCGCGATCACGCCCCCGAACGCGCTCACCGGGTCGCAGGCATGCGCCCTGCGGTGTGCGTCGGCGACGTCCCCGGCGGCCGATACCGCGATACCGCACGGGTTGGCGTGCTTGATGATCGCGACGCAGGCACGGTCATGGTCATAGGCGGCGCGCCAGGCGGCGTCAGCGTCGACGTAGTTGTTGTAGGACATCTCCTTGCCGTGCAGCTGCTGCGCGCGGGCCAGCCCGCGGGTGCCGCCAGCGGTGTACAGCGCCGCCTGCTGGTGCGGGTTTTCCCCGTAGCGCAAAATCGTCGCCCGCCGCCAGGAGGCGCCCACCCAGGCCGGAAATTCGTCCGAGTCCGATGACCCCATCCAGGACGCCACAGCGATGTCGTAGTCCGCGGTGTGCCGATACGCGGCGACGGCCAGCGCCCGGCGTTGCGCCAGGGTGAACCCACCGGCGTCGACGGCGTCGAGGACGTCGACGTAGGTTGCCGGATCCACCACCACGGCCACCGAGGCGTGGTTCTTCGCGGCCGCGCGCACCATCGCCGGGCCACCGATATCGATCTGCTCGACGCACTCGTCGAAACCGGCACCGGTGGCCACGGTGGCCTCGAACGGGTACAGGTTGGAGACCAGCAGATCGAACGGCGCGACGTCCAGGGCGGTCAGTTGGGTCAGGTGCTCGGGTTTGCGGGTGTCGGCAAGCAGCCCGGCGTGTACCCGGGGGTGCAGGGTCTTGATCCGCCCGTCGAGGCATTCTGGGAAGCCGGTGAGCTCCTCGATCGTCGTTACCGGCACGCCCGCGTTGGCGATCACGGTCGCCGTCGAGCCGGTGGAGACGATCGCAACGCCGGCCGCGTGCAGCCCGGTGGCCAGTTCCGGCAGCCCGCTCTTGTCCGACACACTCAGCAGCGCCCGGCGCACCGGCCGGCGATCGTCGTTGGTCACGGTAGTGAAACCTTTCGTCCGGTGACGGTGCACCCGCAGTGGGCCAGCTCAGCGACGACGTCCACCAGCAGCCGCCGTTCTACGATCTTGATCCGCTCGTGTAGCTGCGTCTCGGTGTCGTCCGGGAGCACCTCGACGGCGCGCTGAGCCAGGATCGGGCCGGTGTCCACACCGGCGTCCACCAGGTGCACAGTCGCGCCGGTCACCCAGACCCCGTGCGCCAGCGCAGCGGCCACCGGGTGCCGGCCGGGGAATGCGGGCAGCAGCGCGGGGTGGCTGTTGAGGATGCGCCCGCCGAAGCGGTCCAAAAACTGTGGCCCGAGAATTTTCATGAAGCCGGCTGTGACGATCAAATCCGGCTGGTAGGCGGCGACGGCCTCAGTGAGCGCGGTATCCCAGGCCGTCCGGTCGGGGCAGTGGGCCAGGTCGACGACGAAGGTAGGCAGCTCCCCGGCGCGCTTGAGCGCTGCGCCGTCGGCCCGATCCGCGCCGACGGCGACGACCTGGGCGGGATAGTCCGGGCCAGCGGCGTCCAGCAAGGCCTGTAGCAGCGTCCCGGTACCGGACACCAGAACAACGACCCGGGTGGGGATCGGCAGGCGGAGCTTGGTCAGCGCAGACTCCTGGCGCAGAGCGGGATGGCGAGCACTCAGACTAGCTAGCGTGCTGAGGCCTAGCAGTGTGCGGGCTTGACAGCCCGGTGCAGCGCGACGATCCCGCCGGTGAGGTTGCGCCAGTCAACGTCGGCCCAGCCCGCGGCGGCCACTCGCTGTGCGAGCGCGGACTGGTCGGGCCAGGCCCGGATGGACTCGGCGAGGTAGACATAAGCCTCCGGGTTACTGCTCACCCGCCGGGCGACCTCCGGCAGCGCGCGCATCAGGTACTCCAGGTAGACCGTCCGAAACGGTCTCCAGATCGGAGTCGAGAACTCGCAGATCACCAGCCGCCCGCCGGGCCGGGTGACGCGGGCCAGCTCTACCAACGCAGCGTCGAGGTCCGCCACGTTGCGCAGGCCGAAGGAGATCGTCACCGCGTCGAAGACCCTGTTGCCGAATGGCAACGCCAGCGCGTCGGCTCCGACCAGCGGCACCTTGCGGTGTAGACCCGCGCGCAGCATTCCCAGGGAGAAGTCCGCGGCCACGCACCACGCGCCAGCACGAGCCAGCTCTACGGTGGACACCGCGGTGCCCGCGGCAAGATCGAGCACCCGCTCACCCGGTCCGGCAGCGACGTCGACCCGGGTGCACCTTCGCCACCACCGGTCCTGACCGAACGACAGCACCGTGTTGGTCAGGTCATAGCGGCGCGCCACGCCATCGAACATCGCCGCGACATCGCGAGGATCCTTATCCAACCCGGCTCTCGGCACAGCGCCCACCCTTCGGTTGGTAGTAGGGACGCCAACACTATGCAGCGCGGGCCTGGCGGCGACGCAACCACCAGCTGGCCGGCGCCACCAGCACCCACAACACCATCAGGATGATCAACGCCGGAGTCACGCCCTGCACCCAGGTGCGCCCAGCGACCCGCAGATGCCCCGTTGGGTCAGAGCCGTCATATTCCACCCGCACGAGCTGCCCCACCTGCAGCCCGGACGGGTAGGCCAGCCCCGCGTCCGGACGGTAAATCTTGCCGTCGGGCGTGGTGAACTGCACCAGAGTCCGGATCGACGTCACCGCGAGTACCCGGGCGGTGGCGTGCCCGGTGCGGGCATCGATGGCCGCGTCATCGAGCGCCGCGCCAACCAGCGCCAGCGTGATGAGCCCGGTCAGTAAGGCCGCTACGGCGGGCAGCATCCACCACACCGGCCGTCGCCGACGGTGGCGGGTCTGCCGTGGGGACCCGGTAACGGGCCCGGTAACCAGAGCGGTCATTGCCAGCAGCTTAGCGGCCATCACGACGGTAGATCGACGCGCAACACGCCTCCGGCGGCGGCCCCTAATACGCTGGTGACGTGACCACCGCCCCGCTGACCGACCGGCTGGTCGTGCGCTCGCGTCTGGTGCCAGGCAGCGGTACCAATCTGCTCGACATGTTGCCCTCTCCTCGCGGGGCGCTGTCCTGGATCCGCGCCGGTGAGGGGCTGGTGGCATGGGGGGAGGTGGCCCGGGTATGCACCGAAGGGCCGCACCGCTTCGCCCGCGCCCAGGACTGGTGGGCGTCGTTCTGCACGCAGCTCGACACCCGTGATGAGGTCGGTCTTCCGGGCAGTGGCCCGGTTGCTTTCGCCAGCCTCGCCTTCGACGAATCCCCGGGCAGCTCGGTCCTGGTGGTGCCGCGAGTAGTGGTCGGCCGGCGCGGCGACCAGACTTGGGTCACCGAGTTCGAGACCGGCCGCGCGACCGGCCCGGTGGTGCCGGTGAGCCGCCCCCGTGGCCTGCGGTACTTCGACGGTGAGCTACCTGTGACCGCGTGGCGCGAAGCGGTGGCACGCGCGGTATCGCGAATGCGGAACGGCGCGGCACCGGCGAAGGTGGTTCTCGCGCACGACCTGCTGGCGGTAGCTGACGAGCCGCTGGATCCCCGGTTCCTGCTCCATGGGTTGGCGGCCCGGTACCCGTCGTGCTGGACGTTCGCGGTGGACCACCTGGTCGGTGCGACCCCCGAGTTGCTGCTGCGCCGACGCGGCACCGAGGTGCTCTCGAGAGTGCTGGCCGGAACCACCTGGCCGCATGACGGCGCCAACGCCAGTGCGCTGGCCGTCGAGCTACTCGCCTCGGCCAAAGACCACGATGAACACCGATACGCGGTCGACTCACTGGCCCAGGCGCTGCAACCGTTCTGCACCGAACTGGTCGTTCCCCCCACGCCCAGCGTGCTGGAACTGCACAACGTGCTGCACCTGGCCACCGAGGTACGCGGAGTGCTGCACCCCCTGGGGCCGCCGCTGCTCACCCTGGCCGACGCCGTGCATCCCACTGCTGCCGTGGGCGGCAGTCCCACCCTGGCCGCGGTCAACGCGATCGGTGAGCTGGAGGCGATGGACCGCGGACGCTACGCAGGTCCGGTCGGCTGGGTGGATGCCGCGGGTGACGGCGAACTGGGCATCGCCCTGCGCTGTGCCCAAGTCGTCGGTCGGTTCGCTCGGTTGTTCGCCGGCTGCGGAATTGTCGCGGGCTCCGACCCCGACTCCGAGGTCGCCGAAGCCGCCGCGAAGCTGGTCCCGATCCGCGACGCTCTGGAAGGGTCCTGAATGCTGGTTAGCCCGGCGCGGCCGGCGGCCGCGCCGGGCTAACCAGCCAAGTCTGCGCGAGGGCATCGACGCTCTTGCCGGAGACGTGCTTGACCAGGGCCAGGAAGTCCTGCACCGAACCGTTGCCACCGGCCCGCTCGGTGGCCCAGGCGCGCAGAACGGCGAAGAAGTTCTGGTCTCCTAACGCCACCCGGAGCGCCTGCAGCGCCATCGCGCCGCGCACATACACCGCGTTGTTGAACACCGAGGCCGCGCCGGGAGCTCCCGGCGGAGTTCGCCAGAAGTCGTCGCCAGCGGGATGGCGGGCGTAGTTCTGCGCTGCCGTTTGTGCCGCGGTGGGGCCGCCGTTGCGTTCGGCGTACAGCCACTCGGCGTAGGTGGCGAAACCCTCGTTGAGCCAGATATCGCTCCAGTGATCCACCGAGACGCTGTCCCCGAACCACTGATGGGCCAGCTCGTGCACCACCACCGTGACGTTCTGGCCGTCATCGAAGAACGTCGGCGCGTATACCGGGCGGGTCTGGTCCTCCAGCGCGAAACCAAGGCTGGCGTCCGGAACCACCCCGCCGAGCTGGCGAAATGGGTAGGGGCCGAAGATCCCGGACAGGAACTCGATGATCTGCGGCGTCTGTTCCACCGAGGCACGTGCGGCGTCCGCGATCGCCGGATCGAGGGCCCGATCATAGGCGGCCAGGTACAGCCCGAAGCGGGTGTCCCGGCGCACGATGTCGTAGTTGCCGATCGCGACGAAAGCCAGGTACGTGGCCATCGGCTCGGTCTCCTGCCAGCGCCACTGCTGCAGGCCCGGCCCCACCGCCTCGGGACCACCGAGCAGGGCGCCGTTGGAGATCACCTGCAGGCCGGCGGGCACGACCGCAGTGATCGTGAAAGTCGCCTTGTCCGATGGGTGGTCGTTGGAGGGATACCACCAGGCAGCGATATCCGGCTCTCCCACGGCGACCGCGCCGTCCGCGGTGCGGACCCAGGGCGACTGCACCTCAGTTCCGCCCGAGACGCTCGATGGCACCCCGGCGTAGGCCACCCGCACCGTCATCTGCGCGCCGGACGGCACGGGTGCAGCCGGGGTGACCTGCAGCTCACCACCGTCCTGATGGATCGTGGCCGGCTGGTCATTCACCGTGACAGCCGACGCGGGCAACCTGAGGTCGAGGTTGAATCGGGACAGGCTCTCGGTGGCCGTAGCGGTGAGAGTGGTGTGGCCCTCGAGCCGGTCGGTGGGCGGGTCGTAGCGAACTGCGATGTCGTATGCGGTGACGTCGTAGCCACCGTTGCCGGCGCGCGGAAAGTACGGGTCCCCGATGCCGTCGGCACCGACCACCGGCGGCGCAGTCGGCACCGCCGTGGCCGAAGGCGGCCGCGGAGCCGTCGCCGGAGCGGTCTTCGAGGCCCGCCACGGGATTGCCAACGCGACCAGCACTAGCAGCAGTACCAGCACCAGCCCGATCAGCAATCCTGTGCGCTTACGCATGGTTACCTCCCCGCACTGACTTTAAGCGCTGCCACCGACAAAAGGACCGACCGCCGTCGCCACCGCGGTCCGGATCTGATCGTGCAGCGCACGCAGCCCGGACCGCTGCGTGGCCACCTCCACCACCCGCAGGCCCCGGGCTGGGGTTACCGCCACCTCCGCCAGTTCGCTGGTCGACGCCTGAAGGTGTGGCACGTGATACGCCGCGCACAGCGCCGCCAGATCGGTGCCGTGTGGGGTGCCGAAGACGCGTTCGAAAGCGCCGGCATACTCCGGCGCGCCCTGCTCCAGAAGCGCAAAGATGCCGCCGCCGTCGTCGTTGGCGACCACCACGGTCAGATCCGGACGGTCCTCCTCCGGGGCGACCAACAGCCCATTCGAATCGTGTAGGAACGTCAGGTCGCCGACCAGGGCGTAGGCCGGTCCGCCATGCGCCAGCGACGCCCCGATGGCGGTGGAGATCGTCCCATCGATGCCGGCGACTCCCCGGTTGGCCAGCACAGTCAGACCCGCCCGCGGCCGGGCGGCTAGCGACACGTCCCGGATCGGGTTCGACGAGCCGAGCAGCAGCAGCGCCCCGGCCGGCAGCGCGGCGACCAGCAGCCGAGCCACCCCAAGGCCGGTGGTCTGTGGGTGGCGCCCCATGGTGGCGGTCACCGCATCAGCGGCCCGGGTATCCGCCTGTTGCCAGCAGCGCAGCCACTCCGGATCAGGGGAACCGACGCAGCGCAGCGCGGTGCCCACCGCCACCGCGGTAGCCGCGATATCCGTCCACTCCGGACGGTCGGTGACAACCGTGACCGCCACCGCCGGGTCAGCGAGCAGCCGCTGCACTGACCGATGCAGGGTGGGGCGACCAAGAACCAGCACCTGCTCGGGCCGCACCATCACCGGCGAGCCCAGCAGCCACGGCCCGGCTGCCAGCGCGTCCGGCCAGTTGGGCGACGTTGGCTCGGCCACCAGAGGTAGCCCCGGTGGCGACGGTGACGCACCGTGACCGGCGACTACCAGCGTGCGCCGGCTTAAGTCCAGCTCCACCTCGAGGCGTAGCGGTGAACCGGTCGCCACCACCGTCCACGGCTCGCCAGTTGGACGGCCTGCAAGAGCCTCCCACGTCTGCGATCCAGCCACGGTATTCGGCGGGGGCACCAGCGGCTCGCGAAACGGCACGTTGAGGTGCACCGGTCCGGGGCCGCCCCCCAAGGCACCCCGCGCGGCCGCGACCGCCCGGTCCACCGCGGACCGCCACCGGGTGTGCTGCGCACAGTCCGACGGCGCCGCCAGAGACGGCGCCGCGCGCACCGCTGCGCCGAACAGGCCGGCTTGGCGCACCGTCTGGTTCGCCCCCGTACCGACCAGTTCGGCCGGGCGGTCGGCGGTGACCGCCAGCAAGGGGATCCCAGCGTGGTGGGCCTCCAGCACCGCCGGGTGCAGATTCGCCGCCGCCGTCCCCGACGTGCACACCACCGGCACTGGCAACTCGGAACGCAGCGCCAGGCCGAGCGCGAGAAATGCTGCAGAACGCTCGTCGATCCGGACGTGCAGGGTCAACCACCCGGCCTGCTCGGCCGCCTGCAGGGCGAAGGACAGCGGCGCGTTGCGCGACCCCGGGCAGAGCACGGCGTGGCGCACCCCGCACCGCACCAGCTCGTCGACCAGCACGGTGGCCAGCGCGGTGGACGGGTTCACAAGTGATCAGCATGCCCTGCGACCGGGTATACCCGCGGTAAGAACTGATCCTGGGCGGCCTAACCGAACACCGCTCCCTCATACTCCTGGACCTCAGGGGAACCGGGTTCACGTGGACATTGGCAGCCTTTCTCGGCTGACCGCGTCGAGCAGCAGCGTCGCGGCCACCGTCGCCCCGTCGGTGCGGATCGTGCTGGCCACGGCGGCCGCTCGTGCGCGGGTCTCGGGGGTCAGGGCCGTCCTGAGCGCGGCTGACAGGGACTCGGTGGTCGGAGTCGGACACCTCGCCGATGACGAAGCAGTCGTCCCGGTCGTCGATCAGGGCCAGGTCGGCCCAGCCGCGGGAGACGAGTACGCGGCGGCCCTGCGCACGGATCGCCTCGATGGCCACCCGGGCGATGTCCTTCGGGGCGCGCATGCTGCCGAAGCCCACGTACACCGGTGGTGTGCCGGCGTCCAGGAACGCCTCCAGCTCGGCCGGGAGTGGGCGTTCGTCGGGCAGGATCCACGCGCCGGTCTGCGCGACGTCGAGATCCGCCGGCTCCTGCCACGGGGCCAGGGTTGGGTCCGCCGCCAGCCACGGCTGATCTCCGAGGATGTGGGCGCGGACGTTGTCCACCGGTGGCAGGCCGATCGAGGCCCGCTGGGTGTTGAGCGCCGCGCCGAACAGCGCGTTATAGCTCTGGACGTCCAGGTCATTCAGCACCCGATTGTCGGTCACCTCCGGCGGGAACGGCCGACCCGGCAGCGGGTGCGGCGGGTGGTGCGGCGACGGCAGGAAGATCGGACAGTAGCTCACGTATACGGAGCGGATGCCCAGTTTCTCGGCCACCGACCGGGCGCCGGCCACGGCCGGCATCAAGCCGCTCGTCACCAGCGCATCGCATCCCTCGGCCGCCGCGGCGAGCTTGTCGAACTGCGCGGCGATCAACTCGGCCGCGCGCCGGGGCACGTCCGCCGCCGACGGTGGCGTCGCCCCGTGCACCAGCGGGCGCACCGGCTGGCCGATCGGCACCACCGGCACGCCGACCTCGGCCAGCCGCTCCGCGCAGTCCGGCGGCGCGCACACCAATGCCACTCACGAGCACGCTAGCGTGCCGCATGATCTCCGAGCTGTTCGAACCCTCCGCCTGGCGCCACGTCGAAGGCTTCGACTTCGCCGATATCACCTACCACCGCGCGGTGGCGCACGGCACCGTGCGGATCGCCTTCGACCGGCCGGAGGTCCGCAACGCCTTCCGGCCGTCAACGGTGGACGAGCTCTACCGGGCGCTGGATCACGCCCGGATGACCCCGGACGTCGGCTGCGTCCTACTCACTGGCAACGGGCCTTCGCCGCGCGACGGCGGCTGGGCGTTCTGCTCGGGCGGTGACCAACGGATCCGAGGTCGCACGGGTTACCAGTACGCGGCCGGGGAGACAGCGGACACCATCGACCCGGCACGAGCAGGGCGGTTGCACATCCTGGAGTGCCAGCGGCTGATCAGGTTCATGCCCAAGGTGGTGATCGCTGTGGTGCCGGGTTGGGCGGCTGGCGGGGGGCACTCCTTGCACGTGGTCTGTGACCTGACGCTGGCGTCGGACGAGCACGCCCGATTCAAGCAGACCGACGCCGACGTGGGGTCCTTCGACGGTGGTTTCGGCTCGGCCTATCTGGCCCGGCAGGTCGGGCAGAAGTTCGCCCGGGAGATCTTCTTCCTCGGGCGGGAGTACAGCGCCGCCGACGCACACCGGCTGGGGATGGTCAACGCGGTGGTACCGCATGCGTCGCTGGAGACGACCGCACTGGAGTGGGCCGGCGCGATCAACGCGAAGTCTCCCACCGCGCAACGGATGCTGAAGTACGCGTTCAACCTCGTCGATGACGGGTTGGTCGGCCAGCAGCTCTTCGCCGGTGAGGCGACCCGGCTGGCCTACATGACCGACGAGGCCGTCGAGGGCCGCGACTCCTTCCTGGAGAAGCGTGCACCCGACTGGTCCCCGTTCCCCTGGTATTACTGACCGGGGTTATTTCCCGTTCGGGGGTCAAAAGGTGCGAGCTCCATACCCGTCGTGAGCTGCTGAAAACACCCTCCCCGCCGTTCCGTACAACGGACTAGCAGGGCGCTGCCGCTCTCTCCTGGCATCGCGATCACACCTCGTGATGAAGAAGGACTGCCACCGGGGTGCTGACTGGGTGCTGACCGTGCTGACTGACGGCGTAAGCGCTCCGGTGTTTGCGCAGTTCAGCGCCCTAGGCCTACTGACTCCCGAGTAGCATTTACTGGTGTCCGGTCAGCGGTTCCCGGGCTCTTGCTAGCCGATTGCGCACGAAGTCTGGGAGCCACCTCTTCGCCGAGGTTGCGCCCCAGGGTAGCTCCCGGTGCATCGGCGAGGGGTTTTCGGCCAGGAGAGGTTCTGATGGACGCTGAGGAAGTGTCGACGATCGGTGCGCGGGCTCGCAAGATCCGACGCCGCCGCGGGCTGAGCCTGGACGTGGTGGCTGGGCTGGCCGGGATCGGCAAGCAGTACCTGTCGATGCTGGAACTTGGCCAGCGTGGGTTCAATCGGCGCGGTCTGCTGGAGGACCTGGCCGCCGTGCTTGGCTGCTCGGTAGCCGACCTCACGGGCCAGCCCTACCTACCCACGGACCGGAACACGGCCGATGCGCTGGCGGCCTTGCCGAGCATCCGGTTGGCGCTCAATGACTTTGGTCCTATGGACCTGCCGGACGTGCCGTTTGCGCCCAGTGGAAGCGTTGACGACGTTGGCCGATAAGGCCAATGAGCAATGCGGGCAGGCGCATTACTCATTGGCCGGTCACGACCTGGGTGTCCTGCTCGCGCAATCGCAGGCGAGCGCCTTCACCGTCCCGCGTTCCGAGCGGGACAAAGCGTTCACCACTGCGGTGACCGCGTGCTTCGCAGCCGGTGTGGTATCCAGCCGGGCAGGAAACATCGATTTAGCGTCCACCGCGGCACGGCGCGGCTATGACCTCGCCAAGCAGCATGACAACCCGGGGCTATTGGGGTTCGCTCGCTGGTATTGGGCTCTGGAACTCACGAGCATGGGTGCACGTGGCCGAGCGCAAATGGTGCTGTCCGAAGGGATCGACGAGCTCACACCAGCGGTGCAGGTCGCTGGTTCCGACACGCTACCCGCCGAGATCGTCGGCATGATGCACCTTCAACAAGCCCGTACCGCGGCGCGACAGCATCGCGCCGATGATGCGCATGCACACTTGGACGAAGCGGCGCACGTGGCCGACAGGGTGGGAGAGCGCAATGGGATGCGGCAGCATTTCGGGCCGACCAACGTCGCAGCGTGGCGCGTATCGATCGGTGTAGAGCTCAGCGAGGGTGCTAAGGCGTACGAGGACGCAACAACCGCTCCGATCGGCATTGATGCGTTGGGCAGCCGGGAGCGGGCGTCGTCGCTGCACTTCGACTTCGCCCGCGTGCTGGCGCAGGAGAATGGTCCACGTGACGGGGATTCGATCCGCCACCTCGACACCGCCGATCGCATCGCATCGCATCGCACCGCAGCGCATCCGCAGCGATCCGCTGGCCCGGGACCTAGTGCTCACGCTGGACCGCCGGGCGCGACGCCGGGTGTGGGAGCTGGACAGCTTGCGAAACCGGTTCGGTATCGGTGGCCAGGGTCCACGGAGTGTGGACACCTAGCTCGATCTTCGCCGCATTGTCTGCTGAGTGACCGCAGCAGAGCAGCAGCCGACTAACGACCGCCCCGGGTGGTACTCCACGCGTCGCTGTTGACGCTCGGCGTGGTTGGGATGAGCGATCCATTTGTCGCCGCTTACCAACGGCTCAAGGCATTCGTCGCGGAAGGTCACCCCAACACGAAGTAACCGAATTCGCGCAGCAGCTGAACCGAGAATTGCCGCAGGACAATGACATCGCAACAGCGATGATCAAAATACGGGCGATCGGAGCGATTGTCCGCGAGCTGAACGGAGAGACAGATGAACAAGACTGACCTGTACGCACTCGACATCAGTGGTGTCACGTGGGCCAAGAGCAGCTTCAGTGAGAATGAGACGGACATGTGTGTCGAGGTCGCGTTCCTCGGCGACGGCGCCGTGGCGCTGCTCGATTCGACGTCGCGCGGCCGCCCGGCGTTGCGTTTCACCGGCAGGGAGTGGTCGGCGTTCACCGCCGGAGTGCGACGCGGCGAGTTCGAGGGTTAGGTGGTTCTCAGGCGCCCAGCGTCGCACTCAGCGCCAGGCCCGCTAATCCGCAACGCATCCGCCGGCTGTGCCGTTGCTGTTCCTGTACCTTTTACCGGCGGTCTTCGTTTCAGATGTTGTCGATGCAGACACATCCTCGGTGGAGTGCGCCAGCGACCGTCGCGGAGCAGTACCTGATTCCGATCGGATCGTGAACGTCCCATGCGTGGGGACAGACGGCACAGGTGAGGTCGGTCTGCTCGCCGATACCCTTCTTGGCGATGGAAGGTTTCACCTCAGTCGTTGGCATGTTCCTTGGCTTCCCGTATTTTGTCGCGCACTTCGACGCCGGTGATCAGGTGTTCATAGGCTCCTACCGGACCGGTGAAGAGCGGTAGTTCCCACGCACCCGGCCGATCATTTCGGAGCAGATTCGCCCGTCTGGAGCAGCCTGTCAGCTCATTCAGTGTCGCCGGAGTCCGGAGCGATACCTCCACGCTACTCCGAAACCTGCGAATGACGGTAACGGCCAGGTAGAGTCACTGATGGGGACGCCAGGCCCGACCGGCGTGTGGGGGTTTATCGCCACGGTGGCCAACAGCGCGAGCAGCGGCGACCGCAACCGCGCGGAACCGGTTGGCTGCGCCGTGGCGAAGGCCGTTATCGTCGGCCACCGCCGAACGGGCGGGCTGTCATAGGTCTTGCCGCCACTTTCGCCGCCACCAGGCCCGGCTGTTGCTGGACCAGCGCCACGCCACCACCGCAGCCCTGCACGCCGAGCTGCGGTTCGCCCTGCGAGAGGGTATGGCGGCCGCGGATATCGCCCGGGTCCCGGCAGCCTGAGCCCGAGCGCAACGCCCAGGTCTTCCTCGGCGGCCGCGATGGGGCGCTAGCGTCAGGCGGGGTAGGCGACTCATTGGTGAGGAAGCGGTGGCGGCTGTGGACCGGGCGATCAGGGTCTCGGCGGCGATCAACGAGGCCGCCAGCGCTGAGGGTGCGCAAGTTGCGGTACGTCATGTGTGTTTGGCCTGCGCAGCGGCGATGAGAGCCAGCGCAGTGGTGCTCTACTTGATTGGCGACCTGGGTTTGTGTGAACCGTTGTGTGTCGTCGGTCCCCCGGTGAACACGTCGCGGAGCTGCAGGTGACGCTCGGGGAAGGCCCGGGCACCGAGGCGTTGGGGGAAGACCGCCCGGTGCTGGTGTCCGCTTTGCGCGGTGCTTCCAGCCTGCTGCGTTGGCCGGCTTTCGCCCCGGCTGCGGTCGCGGCCGCGCGCACTCGATTATCTGTCGGGCCCCGGCAACCTCTATGGGCCTGAACTTTCCACCAGCAGATTCGAGTACCGTCGGGCCGAGGTCCACCAGGCCACGGGAATAGCGTCGGTGCAGCTGGACAGCAACCTCACTGCGGCGTTCCTGCGGTTGCGTGCCCACGCCTACCTCACTGGTCGCCGCTTGTCGCAGGTGGCCGGTGACGTGGTGGGGCACAGGTTACGGTTACACCAGATATCGACACCGCGGGCGCAGCCGGCTCCGACGACTGAGGGATCAGAAATGGGCAGGAAGCAGAAGATGTTGGACCAACGAATCACCGAGACTCTCGTTGAACTGGCCGACACGCTTGTGCTGGGATTCGACGGCATCGACTTCTTGCATACCCTCACCGAGCGCTGCGTGCAGTTACTCGGTGTTGACGCGGCGGGGATTCTGCTGGTTGACCAGCGGGGCACCCTGAACCTGGTGGCGGCCTCCACCGAACAAACCCGCCTGCTGGAACTGTTTCAGCTGCAAAACGAGGAAGGGCCCTGCTTGGACTGCTACCACAGCGGGCAGAGCGTGGCGTGCACCGATCTTGCCGCGCTACCGCAACGGTGGCCACGCTTTGCCGCCGCCGCCCACGAACAGGGCTTCGCCGCGGTCCAGGCAGTGCCGATGCGCCTGCGCGAGCAGATCCTCGGCGCCCTGAACCTCTTCCGTCGCACACCCAGCGCTATCCCCGCCGACGTCACCGCGGTAGCGCAGTCCTTCGCCAACGTGGCCACCATCAGCGTCCTGCAGGTTCGCGCCTTGCGGCACAGCGAGATAGTAACTGAGCAACTACAGGGCGCGCTCAATAGTCGCATCCTGATCGAACAGGCGAAAGGCATTCTCGCGGAACGCCGACACCTCAGCATCGCCGACGCATTCACGCTGATGCGCAGCTACGCCCGCAAGCACAATCGACTGCTTTCACAAGTAGCGCAAGCGGTCATCACCCAGGAGTCCGACATCACCGACTTGACGAATGTCGCCAGCCCGACCACGGTGACTACGCATCCTCAGGCCTAAGTATCCGAGTGCGAGAACGAGCGAAGATCATCAGCACCGAGGTGAGTCTCTGGCCGCCGCCGCGCTCGGTGATAGCTGGCGTCGGCTCCTCCGCCAACGTGGTGAAATGAAGGCCGGTAGAGGATTCTCGACTATCGGCTAATCGCCGCGCTGGATGGGGATGCCAGCGCCGGGCGCCTGGGTGGTGATCCGGGCGTTCGCCTCGAGACGGAAAGTTTCAATAAGCATGGCGATGACACGCGCCGCCTCGTGCAGTGCGACATGGGTGTGATAGGCGTGCATTGTGGCCGGTAGTGGGGTGTCCTTGGGGCCAGCGACTCGCCACCTCTCGAAGCAGTGTCGAGCCACCTTCAGTGCGAGCTCGGCGTCGTGCCACTGCAGATTCGCGGCAATGACGCGGGTCCTGCCGTCGCTCTGCGGCGGGTCTCGCGGCGGCGAATTGTCCTGGTCCATACCGGTAACCCCTCCTGTGCGACGGCTCTTAGGCCGGATGTCGATGAGCTCGGCGCGGACGTGTGGCAGAAGCACCACTCGCTGCCGGGTGACTGCTGGCAGTCCGGTGGCAATTGCCGCCGGCTGCGACGCGCTCAGGATCTGCGGCTGCCGCTCCAGACTGGACAGTGTCGCTATCAGCGCGGTAGGCGGGGCACGGTGCCTGGCGACGACTCGGTGGTGGTAGTGCTCGCGGGAATCTCG
>JAICHZ010000048.1 GCA_025924655.1 Pseudonocardiaceae bacterium
ACGCGACCATCAGCTACCTCCGATGCGTTGTTCTCGGGCTAGCGCGTGAGCGATCTTTTTGGTGTCCGGGTAGAGCTCCCGGTAGAGCGAATAGAAGCGTTCGTATGCTGCGGCGGGCCCCGGCTGCGGCTCGATCGTGGTCGAGATGGGGTTCCACTCCTGTAACTGCTCGATTTTGACGGCGCCGATTCCGATGGCGGCCAGCAAAGCGTCCCCGAGGCAGGCGCCGATCGTCTGGCGCGGCAGCTGCTGCGGGGCGCCGAGGACGTCGGAGACGATCTGCGTCCACAGGCCGCCTTTGGTCCCGCCGCCCACCGCGACCAGGCGGCGGGCCTGCTCGCCGGCGTCGCGCATCGCTTCCAGGTTGTGCCGCACCCCGTAGGCCGTGGCCTCCAACGCCGCCCGGTAGATGTCGCCCCGGGTGTGCCGCAGGGTCAGCCCGGCCAGCACGCCGCGCGCGTCCGGGTCGAACAGCGGTGTCCGCTCGCCGGCGAAGTAGGGCAACATCAGCAAGCCGTGGGATCCGGGCGGCGACTGCTGGGCTTCCGAGACGAGCGGCTCGAACGACGATGCCCCGGTCAGCTTGCGGATCCATTCGGTGACCGCGCCCGAGGTCGCCATCCCGGCTGCGAAGTTGTGGGTGCCGGGAAACGTGCCCACGGTGCCCCACAGATCGGGGCTGCGGCGCGCACGGTCGAGCACCTCGACGAGGAACATGGTCGTCCCGTACATCAACATGACGTCGCCGGGTGCTGTGACGCCGACGCTGGTCGCCTCCGCCCAGGCATCGATCGTGCCCGCCACCACCGGCGTACCCGCCGGGATACCGGCATGCTGGGCGACGTCTGGTTGTACCTCGCCGACCACATCGCTTGGCCAGCACAGCTGCGGCAGCTCGAGCCCGGGGGCGATGAGCTCGGTCCAGTCGCGGATCCAGCGGTGTTCGACCGGGTCGTACATCGGAGTGCACTGGCTGGCCGAGTGATGGTCGAGGATGTAGCTGCCGGTCAGCCGCCGCACGATGAAGCTGTGCGCCATCAGGAATCGGCGAGTCGCGGCCCAGGTCTGCGGTTCGTGAGCGCGCAACCACGCCAGCTTGGGCCCGACCGATTGGGAGGTGAGCACCGACCCGCAGCGGTCCAGGATGGCCTGCTTGCCCAGCGCCTGAGTCAACTCGTCGATCTCGACGGTGGCGCGAGTATCGACGCCGTACAGGATCGCCGGCCGAAGGGGCCGATCGTCGCTGTCCACCGGCAGCAGGCACGGACCGATGCCACTGACGCCGACCGCGGCGACCGGCTCAGGCGCTCGCGCCGTCAACTCTTGGCTGATCGCGATGAAGTCCGCCCACCACACCGCCTGAGCGTCCTGCTCCACCCAGCCGGGGTGTGGCATCGACACCTCGTGGGCTCGGGTCGCGGTCGCGACGACGCTGCCGTCCCCGCGCACCAGCACGCCCTTGGAGCTGGCGGTGCCGATATCGACACCGAGCAGCAAGCCCACTGTGTCTTTCACTGGGCCCGGCCGAGCCCGGCCCACTCGATGTCGAGCATCCGGCACACCGCGCGCAGCTCGGCGACGTGCTCGCCGGGCACCGCGTGGATGTGGTTAGCGCCGAAGCTGGACAAGAACTCGCCGGCCTCGACCTCCAGCCGGGTGAACGCGTGCGGCCACTCGAACGTGGACTGCCGAGCCAGCGCCTCGTTGGTGGCCTCGTCGTAGGACTCGAACGCGCCGCGGGCCACGTGCATCCGGTAGCGGCCCCCGATCCGGGTCAGCCGCGCGAACGTCGCGGCGCCGGGTGCGGCGAAGAACGATACCGATGCGCCGCCGGCCGGGAAGTAGAAGATCTCCGGGTAGAAGTGCACCGAGCGCAGGTTCTCCGCCGGGTCGTCACTGCGCGCGGCGAACCAGGTGGCGTGCTGCCCGGAGTTGCACAGGTCCCAGATGTCGCGGTCGGCGTGGTAGTGCCGGACGTCGGCGAACAGCACCGGCGTGCCGGACAGGCCCTTGAGCAGCTGCATCGTCAGCGCGCCGTCCATGTCGGACTCGGTGGCGCACACGTGGGTCTGCTTAGGACCCTCCCAGTCGTAGGGATCGTTGAGGAACGCCTCGGTGACGTCCATCGTGGCGAAGTGCGTGGTCAGCTCAGGCTGACCCTTGATCCCAGAGAAGTCGAGGTTCCACTCGTCGATCAGCTCCCTGACGGCATGATAGGAGCGGATCTGACGTTCAAGCAGCTCAGGCGTCAGCTGCTGGCCGTCGTAGTGGATCTTTGCTACGTGCCGCTCCAACCATTCCCGACCTGCGGTCACCCGCGACTGCTCGACGGCGGCCGAGCGGCGCACGATCTCCCACTGGTCGATCTCCTCGACGTCGACCCCGAAGGTGCTCATCCACTGATCGGTGTCCGCCACCGCGGTGTACATCCCCATCGGGCGGCCACCGAAGCGGCCGAAGGTGCTGCCTGACAGCTTCGCTACGGCAGCGGCGGCGCGGACCGTCTCCAGGACGCGGTCGCGCACCGCGGAGTCGGCCACGTCGCCCCACACCCGGGTGTGTTGCCGACCGACCTGATCCAACCCGCCACCGGCCGCCAGCATGCCGACCATTCCGGGGTACTGCGGGTCGATGTTGCTGAACAGCAGCAGCGGACTCGTTGTGGCGGCCGCGGCCAGCATCGAGAAGTGCGGGAATGCCCACACGGCGTAGTTGAAGATGGTGAGGTCCGGCCGCGCGTCAGCGACCCGGCGCGCCTCGGTGCTGGCCATCGTGTTGGTCCAGATCGGCTCCGCCGCGCGGATCACCTCGTGCCCGGCCGCCTCGAGCGCCTGGGCGATGTGGCTCTCGACGTCCAGCGAGAACGTCTTGATGTCGGCGTGGACGAAGTCGCGTCCGTCGGAGAAGGTCAACAGCCCGACGCGTGCCATATCTGCTCCTGCCTGCGAGGACGATCAGTGTCATCGACACCCGCGACGATCACACCCCGGTCGTGGTGGGCTCACGCGGGCGGGCTTTCGTAGCTTGGCTGGAACCCTGTGTAGCAAACCCTGTGTGACGAAGGTATCACCCAACGGAAGCATTACCAGGCCATCGGAGCCCTCAACGGCCTCGATTCACCGTGTCCAGGGGCGTGACCGGGTCCAGGCGTCGCGATGATCGTCAAGACTGAGCGTCGACTGTGCAGGATTGCACGGCCAGGGCTCAGTGTCGACGATCACGGGTGTCCGGAGCGCTCAACGTCACTGATCCACCAATTCCGAAACGAATAAGGATATCTCCGTCCGCGCTGGTCGGGCCAGAGCAACACGCGGGTGGCAACCGGCGGTTCGCCGAGAAAATGTGTGAAGTGCGACGGTGCCGTGGTGCTCACACTCACATCAAAAACAGGCACATCACCCGACCTGTTGGGTCGTTGCTCAGTCGGGACGAGACGGCGGGAGTGTGGGTGTGGCACGGGTAGGCGGGTCGAATGATCGGCGGCAGGGTCAGCCAAAGCAATTGGTGCGATGGGCGTTGGCAGTGGTCGTGGTGCTCACTCCATGCATCACGGTTTTATTCACCCCGGCAGCGCACGGCCAGGTGCCGATGCGGCCAGTACAATCGGGACCACCGGTCGTGCCGATCGTATCGGCCCAAATCGTTACCGAACCGAGCGACGGAGCCACCGGAATCAACCCGACCGCGCCGGTGCGGGTTTCGGTCAGTCACGGCGTGTTCGACGCGGTGTCGCTGACCAATCCCGAAGGCAAGGCGGTGGCCGGTCACTTCTCCTCGGACAAGTTGAGTTGGACGACGACTGAGCCGCTGGGCTACGCCAAGACCTACACCTGGTCGGGCACCGCCACGGGAATCGACCACCTCCGCCGCCCGATCACCGGCTCGTTCCGGACGGTCATTCCCGAGCGGCTGGTCAGCGCGCGGTTCAACGTCGCCGACAACGCTACCTACGGCATCGCCATGCCGATCGCACTGACCTTCAGCTCCAAGGTCATCGACAAGGCTGCCGTGCAAAAGGCCCTGTCGGTGCACACCTCGGTGCCTACCGAAGGGGCTTGGGCGTGGCTGGATGACACCACGGTGCATTGGCGGCCCAAGGCCTACTTCGCCCCCGACACCCGGGTCAGCGTGACCGCGAAGCTCTACGGGATAGCTATGGGCAACGGGTCCTTCGGTCGCGAGGACATCGGCTCGAGTTTCACCATCGGCCGGTCCTACGTGCTGCGAGGCGACACTCGCACCCACCGGTTGGCCGTCTATGCCAACGGTATTCAGGTGGGCGACTATCCGGCCAGTTATGGATTGGACTCCGACCCCGGCCGCCGGACCCACAGTGGCACCCACGTGGTAATGAGCAAGTTTCCGGTGTATTATATGAGCAACCCGCAGTATCACTACAAAGATGTCGAAGCGCGGTGGGCAGTGCGGATGTCCGATAACGGTGAGTTCATCCACTCGGCGCCGTGGTCGGTGGCTCAGCAGGGCAAGACCAACGTCTCGCACGGTTGCATCAACCTGTCCCCGGCCAACGCGCGGGCGGTCTTCGACGCGGTGCTGCCCGGGGATGCCGTCGAAATCATCGGTTCCTCCCGGCAATTAGGTCCCAACGACGGCGACTATTATGACTGGACCATTTCCTGGGAGTCCTGGACAGCTATGTCCGCTCTCCCGAATTAAAGCCGCAGCTGGTCGGATCGAGGTCGACGATCCAGTAGTGCGGGATGCCGGTGGCGGCGTACGCGCCCCGCTTGATGACATGGTCCATCCGCCGCGAGCCAGCCGAGCGCTATCGACCGATCGGGTGATCGAGCGTTACGGGTGGATACCCAGCGGCCATTCGGGGCACTCAGTGTGATCGGTCAACACTGACCCGGGACGGCTTGGGAGGATTCGCATGAGCATGTCTGAGAGGGCTGAGCACGCTACCGATGAGATGAACGAGGCGATCGGTCCCGACGTCAACATCCCCGGTCCCTATCCCACCGGGAGTGCGCCTACCGGTGAGGAAGCTGCTGAGACTGGCTCACATCACTCGGAGCCGACGGATATATCGCGGCAGGCGGGTTCGCTGGGGGACTTGACCAAAGACGTCAGTACCTCTGAGGTACCGGCGAAGAGTGGCAGCATGGGCACCCCGATGTTGGACGACAACGAGGAGCGCCAGTCAAACGACCCGCCCAAGCCGTGATCAGCCCGGCAGCCGATCAATGGTGATGCGCTGGCGTGGGCGTCGTGGTCTTCGACGAGGTGCCCGCCCTGATTAGCGCTGCCGTGCTACGTCTCCCATTTCAGATCAAAGCCGAGAAGGGATCGGTACCGGTCGAGGAACTCTTCGTCGCTCAGCTCCGCGGATGCGGCGCGCAGTCCCTTGGGTTCCGGACCGTAGACCTCTGCAGCTATCTCCATCTCATGCTCGAGAGCCCATCCGGTGGGGGTTTGCCGGAACTCGTCGAGAGAGTCGCCGTCGCTCATGACACCTCCTGGTGAAGCGAGGACAGCCTATGGTCGCACGCTGACGCCGGTTGTGCTCCCGGCCGAACGCAGGGCTGCGACCACCCGGGTGACCCGAGGATCACGCTGTAGCTCCTCGAGGGTCACCGGCAGTGGCAGCCGCCAGTTGGGGTACTCATCGACCGTGCCCGGCAGGTTGGGTTGGCGTGTCTCGCCGACCACGTCGTAGGGCGAGACCAGGAGCAGCCGGCAGGGTGTTCGGCCGAGCAACGCGTGCATCGCCACCACGATCTCATCCTCATCATCTGTGCGCAGCAGGCCCTCGCAGCGCAACAGATCGACGAGTTCCGCGCGGTCGGTCCGCGCCTGGCTCCATTCCGCAGCCTCGTCCTTGAGCAGCCCCAACGCAGCGCGGGCCCGCACGTGCTCCCCACGCAGGAAGCCGACCGCGGTGGGGAGATCATGGGTGGAGATGCTGGCCGCGGCGGACTGCGGCCAGCGCTGCGGGGCCAGCAGCGGCGTCCCGGGAGCCTGCTCGTCGCGGGCGAACCACAGCACCGCGCAGCCCAGCATTTGCTGGTCGGCCAGCGTCTCGGTGACCTCCGGCTCCACCGTTCCGAGGTCCTCGCCGATCACCACCGCGCCAGCCCGATGCGCTTCCAGCGCCAGCGCCGCGAGCATCGCCTCAGCGTCGTAGTTCACATAGGTGCCCTGGTCCGGGGAGGCTCCCGGCGGCACCCACCACAGCCGCCACAGGCCGGCGATGTGGTCGATGCGCAGCCCGTCAGCGTGCGCGAGGACGGCACGCAGCATGTCCCGGTATGCGGCGTAGCCAGTGGCAGCCAGCCGGTCCGGGCGCCATGGAGGCAGACCCCAATCCTGGCCCTGCTGGTTGAAGGTATCCGGTGGGGCGCCGACCGTCGTTCCGATGGCGAGCACGTCCTGCAGCGCCCACGAGTCGGCGCCCTCGGGGTCCACGCCGACGGCGAGGTCGTGCACCACCCCGATGGCCATCCCACCGGCGGCGTCCTTGGCGGCGGCCAACTGCTCGGCACATTGCTGCTGTACCCAGGCGTGAAACGCCACCCGCTGCGGGTCCGCGCTTGCCGTCGACGGATGCTGCAGCTCGCTAGGCCAGCGTGACCAGCGCGGGCCGTGCCTTTCAGCGAGCGCGCAGAACGTCGCGAAGTCGCGCAACCCGTCCGACATCACCGGGCGCGGGGCGCCCTGAGCCTGCCAAAGCAGCTCCAACGCGGCGCACTTGGCATGCCAGACGGTGTCGCGGTCGATCCGTTCCTCCCCCGCATCGACGCCCGTCGACTCCATCCACAGGGCATCAATCTGGGCCCGTAACGCCGAATCCCCATGTCGGTAACCGTCGATGTCCGCGATCCGCAGGTACAGCGGGCTGACGAAGCGCCGGCTCGACGGGCTGTAGGGCGAGGGCTGCACCGGAACGATCGGCGTCACCGCGTGCAGCGGATTGATCAGCACCGCCCCGCTGCCGTGCGCGGCGGCCGTCCAGCCGATGAAGTCGCGCAGGTCAGTGAGGTCCCCGATGCCCCACGACTGGGCCGAGCGCAGCGCGTAGAGCTGCAGCATCCACCCCCAGGTGTGCGGCGGCTCGGGCAACGTCGGCGGCGCCACCAGCACAGTGGTCTGCTGCTGGCCGCTGGCCAGCGAGTACCAGCCGGGTGCAAGATCGCCTGGCAGCGCGTCCCGGACCGGCATCTCGGCGCCGTGCTCATCGGTGAGTACGCCCGAAGCGTTGATATCCCGGTTCTGTCCCTGGCGCAGCACCACGGTGCCCGGCAGGCCAGGTTGTCGAGTCGCGACCAGCGCATCCTGCACCTGCGCCGGGGTGTCTGCGCTGACGCCCAACAGCCCGAGTACCCGACGCACCACATCGGAGTCGACCTCGACCCGCCGCCGCCGCGCATCCCGGTACCAGGTCGCGACCCCATGCGCCGCGGCAAGCTTCTCCAACGCGGTGTCCATGCCCGCAATGCTGCCAGCCCGCCCGTGGAAACACTGGGTGGATCCTGTCGACGGCCCAACGATCTGCCGTGATCGCCGAAAGTGTGCGATGGCGGTGCGATCCTGCACGGTTACTACTCACTTTTGGCGATCATGAGGACGCGGGCAATGCGACTAGGTGACGCGCCTCCTTAGCTCCCTGATCAGGAGCACTTCTGGTTAAGCCGGTTGACCACTATCTGGCTCCTGCATTTGCATTCCGGGGTCGCTTCCGGTACAGGGGTCACCGCGTCGGTTCGACGGCGATCTGCGGGGACGCGACGTGCCCGGGGATCGCGACGACGTGCTCGTCGGGCAGCTGCGCGGGGGCCGGCGTGTTGTTGAAGGAGAACGCCAGACAGACCGCGGCCGCCAACAGGTAACCGAGTGCGATGCCAGGACTGGCCGCCCAGCCGACCTGCTCGCCGTGGATCAGTCCGATGAACGACAGCGCAGCTCCCGCCGTGCAGTACCCGGTCGCCCAATAGTACCGCTTGTCGATCATGAACGCTACGATCGCGCCGAGCACCATGCCGGCCAGGATCGCCCCACCGCCGAGGCTTTTCAGGCCGTCGTAGACGACCCCTGCTTTAGCCAGCGCGTCGTTACCGACCTTCGTCGCGCTGGTGCCGGCCGCGCTCAGGACGTTGTCGATCTGCCCGGTCGCCCAGGATGCGACGTTCGGGATCACCGCCACAGCGACGGCCACCGCGTGCGCCTTGGGTACCGAGGTGAATGCCTGCGCGCCGATCAACAAGCCGATGTAGAGCAGGATCGGCACGATCGCCGGCAGTGGGATCAGCGCGCTGAGCAATCCGAACAGCCCGAGGAAGCACATCAGCGCGATCAGCACGCCCGGCCGGGCGCATCGAGATGAACGCGATCGAGATACCGGCCAGCGTGCCGAGCAGTGCTGCCCGCGGCGTGAACCGGCGGATGTAAGGACCCACGAACGCGCCGGCCAAGACGATCAGCCCGATGATGAACGACCACGCCAGGCCGGCCTCCCAGGCCCGGATCGGGTCCTTCGTGGCCAGGTAGGTCGGCAGCATGATCACGAAGGTGACGATGAACATGTGCGGCACGCTCGGGCCGTAGGGCATCGCGCATACGTCGGTGCGGTGCTCCCGGCGGGCCAGCCGGCGCGCCAGGAAGGCGTAGTACCCGTTGCCGATCAGTAGCTGGATCCCCAGCGCGGGCAGGATGATCCCGAACACATCGCCCTTCGGGATCTGCAGGACGCCCACGCACAGCGAGGCGAGCACCAGGACATTGACCAGCACGTTGAACCCGAGCCCGAACGCTGCGTTGAGGTCACCGCTGACCCACCAGGGCAGCCGTGCAGTGGTCGCCCCATTGTCATTGACCCGGGGATACTCACGTCGATCAACTCCGTTCACGGCAGGTGGCCGCACCGACCGCGGCCGGGCTGACATGCAGCGCGTCGAGGTAGGCCGCCGAGGGGGCGACCCAACCGAAGATGCCGCCCTGGGCTGCGATCATCGCCAGCCCGGCCCGCTGGAATTCGGGAAAGTAGGAGCCGACGCAGTCGGCGAGTACGAGGCACTCGTAGCCGCGGTCGTTGGCCTCCCGGACCGTGGTGTGTACGCACACCTCGGTGGTGACACCGGTGACGATCAGGCTGGAGATGCCGGCAGCCTCCAACCGTTCATGCAGGTCGGTGGCGTAGAAGGCACCCTTGCCCGGTTTGTCGATCACGACCTCGCCGGGCAGTGGCGCGAGCTCGTCGACGATGTCGTGGCAGTACTCGCCGCGGATCAAGACCCGGCCTTTCGGTCCGGGGTCGCCGATCCGCATCGTCGGAGTGCCGCGGTTGAGCTTGGCCGGTGGGCAGTCGCTGAGGTCGCCGCGGTGACCTTCGCGGGTGTGCAGGACGGTCATTCCGGCCGCCCGGGTGGTGGCCAGCACCGTGCGCAGCGGCGGGATCACCGCCTGCAGCAGGCTGATGTCGTTGCCCAGCGATTCCCCGAACCCGCCCGGCTCCACGAAATCTCGCTGCATATCAATCAGCAGTAGTGCGGTGCGGGAAGGTATGAAGCCAAATGGGCCTGGATCGGCGGGCACGGTGACTTGGTCAGCGGGGAGCCGCTCAGCCGGCATGAGGATCTCCTGTGGTGGTGGCGGCCAGCACCGCGTCGGACGTCGCAACACAACCGAAGACCCCGCCCTGCATGGTCACCATTCGCAGTGCCGCGACGTGGTTGCCCAGCTCGGTAGCGCCGGTGCAGTCGGACAGGACCAGGCACTCGTAGCCCCGGTCGTTGGCCTCGCGCATGGTGGTGTGCACACAGACATCGGTGGTGATTCCGGTCAACACCAGGTGGGTGATGCCTTTGGTGCGCAGCACCAGGTCCAGCTGGGTCGCGTAGAACGCGCCCTTTCCGGGTTTGTCGATGAGGACCTCACCCGGTTGCGGCGCCACTTCGGGAACGATTTCCCAGCCCGGCTCGCCGCGGACCAGGATCCGGCCCTGCGGGCCAGGTCCGCCGATCTCCGCACCGATCTGCGCTGAGCGCCACCGCTTGTTGGCCGGCAGGTCGGACAGATCAGTGCAGTGGCCTTCCCTGGTGTGGATCACCAGCATTCCGATGGCCCGGGCGTGGGCCAACATCCGCGCGGCTGCGGGCAGCCCAGCGCGGGTCAGACCGATGTCGTAACCCATCCGGTCGACGTAGCCACCGGGGCCGCAGAAATCGACCTGCCAATCGATGCACATCAGTGCGGCCTGGTCGGCTGCGACGGTGCCGTCGTAGGGCCACGGATACGGGTCAGCGGCGACCGGCCCCAATCGGGGGTGGCGCAGTGGGACGATGCGGTCGACGGTGCGGGTCATGTCGTACTCCGAAAGGTCGTCGCCCGGCTTCCAGCGGACAATGCTTCATTGGGTAGCCGAGCTGTAGCCCGCGGTCCTCTATCGAGTGATCCAGCACGGCGATGACGGGTGAACTGACGCCCATTTGTCGATTGTCAGCCGAATGATGTCACCCGATCGTCTGGTTTGTTACGTCGCTGTTACGAGCCGACTTCGTGGGCCGCTAACGCCCGCAGGCGTGATGGTGGGACCCGGCATTGCCTCGCCCACACAGGAGAAGCTCTCCGCGCGGCGAGTTCGACAAGGGAAATGCGCTGGCGGCGATCTGAGCCTCTGGTGTCGAACTCGGCGACGGCAGCGTCGTCTCAGCTAGAAAGTCGATCACCGGTGCGACGTGGAACTGCGGGTGCGCCTCGAGCGTGTTCTCAAGGATCGTCAATAGTGAGCGTTCACCGTGCAGGATCGCGCGGTCATCACTCATTTTCGGCGATCATGGCACGTCACTGGTCCGTAGGCAGGATCCACTAGCAGTTCTTCCCGATTTCGCCGGTGCTGGAGTCGTCCCTCGACTGGCTGGTTGCGATGAGCGGCAGCACGTGACTTCGGGGCTGCCGATACCGCTACGCCGCGATAGCGGTCGCTGACAGTGCGCGATTAATCGTGTGCCGCTGCCCCTGCTGACCGACCGTTGGTCGCTAATCGGATGGGGGGTGGTGGCGATGCCACACTAAAGCGGATATCCTACACCCAAGTGAGTTAAGTAGTCCTCACCGTTTGTTACTGCCCGAGCGTGGTTGGAGGTGAAGATGACCCCCGTTTGCACCATCGCGCCCGTGACCACGGGATTTCCCGGCGGTGTTGAGATCGGCCAGCGCAGGGCGGGCCGCTGCCGGCCAACAGCCGGCTGACGTCGCCCGACCCAATCGGACGGTACCCCGTTGATAGACCGCTCACGGGACGTACCTGCCGTTGCACCATCGCTGGAGGTTCGCGTGCATGCTAGATGGCGTCCGTCGGGTGCCTTACCATCCGGCGGGAGAGCCTTAGCGTCGAGTGCCTTCGTGGTTACCCTCGCGCTCGCCGCGGGGGTAGCGGGGGCTGCCGTAGTGGCCACAGTTCCCGTCCAACCACATGCCGGCACGTTGCTCGGCGGCCTCGGGTTGGCGGCGGCCTTCGGGATCGCACGATTCTTGGCGATCGAGGTCGACGTCCACCGCGATACCGCGCGGATCACTCCGACTGAGATCCCGCTGGTCTTCGGTCTGTTGTACCTACCTGGCCCGGTGGTGCTGGCGGCTTACGTCGGTGTTGTGATAGCCGCCCGGCTGCTGCGCCGGGATACCTGGTCGAAGCTGCTGTTCAACGTCTCCTATGCCACCCTCACCATCGCGATCACCGACCTGCTGGCCCGGTTGGCCTTCGAACCGACCTGGCCGCAGTTGCCGCGGTGGCTCGCGGTGCTCGCCGGATTCGTCATCGCTCACGCCATCACGTCCTGGTTGACGTGGGCTTTCATCGTGCTGCTGGACCACCGACGTCCCGGCGAGAGCGCGCGCCCGGTGGTGCACCTCTACCTCACCGGCCTGCTCAACGCCGCACTCGGCGTCACCGCCGCTGAAACAGTGCGGATGGTGCCGTGGGGCGCGGTACTGGTCGGCCTGCTGACGGTGACGGTGGCCGCGGTGTACCGCGCCTACTACGGGCTGCTCCGCGACCACCGCGACCTCGGCGTGCTCAACGACCTCAGTCTGCGGGTGACGGTGGTCGGACGAGGCGGTGCCGGGCAGGGCGGCGATGACGATGAGCCGGAACTGGATACGGATGCCTGGAGCAGCGCCATGGAGCTGGCCCGCGTGCAGCTCAACGCCACCCGCGTGGTGCTGCACCGGATGCCCGCCCAGGGCGGGCTGCACACCGTGGTGGCTGGCCTGGCACTGCCCCGTCCGCTATCGCAGCACGACCTCGACGCTGTAGTTCGGGCCGAGCGGCCGACCGGTACCGGGCAGGTGCTGCGGCTAGTTGACACCAGTCCGGAGCCGGCTATCGCCGCAGCCTTGGCCGCGAGGGGAGCCTCGGAAGTACTCGTGGCACCGCTGCGCGGTGCTGGGCAGTTGCTCGGCGTGATCGAGGTGCATGACCGGCAGAGTCGGTTGCGTCGCTTCGGGGCAGCCGACGAGCGGCTGGTCCAAACAATGGCCAGCCATCTGGCTACCGCGCTGGACAACTGCCGGCTGCTCGCCCAGCTACGCCACGACGCCTACCACGACAGCCTCACTAACCTGCGTAATCGCCTGGGCTTCCGGGAGACCGCCGCTAAGGTGCTCCAGCGGGATGTGACGCCGTGCGCTGTGATCGTCGTCGAACTCGGGTTGCTGTCGTCGGTCAATGACGCGCTGGGACACATCTGGGGCGATCGAGTCGTGCTGGGAGCGGGAGAGCGGCTTCGCCGCATCCTGCCGGCCCAGGTACTCACCGCCCGGCTGGAGCGGGACACGTTTGCCGCACTACTGGTCAATGTCGGGGCACCGGGCGCGGTGGCGATGGCCGAACAGGTACAGGCGGCGCTCAGCGCGCCGTACCCGGTCGACAAGCTCGCCGTGGAATGCACTGCCGTGGTGGGAGTGGCGTGCACCGGGATCGAACCCACCAGGGACGCCGATACCCTGCTGCAACGGGCCGACGTGGCGTTGCATGCCGCACGTGGTGGCGAAACAACGGTGCGCACCTACCTACCCAGCATGGGCCAGGTTCTGCTGCGCCGTTTCCAGCTCGTCACGCAGTTCCGGCAGGCGCTGGACACCGGGCAGGTCGACGTTCACTTCCAGCCGCAGCTGGCGCTGTCCACCCGTGAGGTGATCGGGGTGGAAGCGCTGGTGCGTTGGCACCATCCGGAGTTCGGGACGGTCGACCCGGGGGAGTTCGTCACCCTCGTCGAAACCACCGGTCTGATCGATCCACTCACCGACTATGTGCTCGACCGCTCGCTGGCGCAGTGTCGAAGCTGGCTCGACCGTGGGCTGTCACTGTCGGTCGCAGTCAACCTCTCGGTTCGTAACCTGGCCGACACCGAGTTCCCGTGCCGGGTGACCGAGGCTCTGACGCGGCACCGGGTGCCCCCAGCACTGCTGAGTTTCGAGCTCACCGAGTCGGCGGTGATGAGCGATCCGGAACGGGCGTTGCCGGTGTTGCGCGGGCTGCACGGTCTGGGGGTGCGCATCGCGGTGGATGACTTCGGTACCGGGTACTCGTCGCTGGCGTACCTGCGGCGCCTGCCGGTCGACGAGGTCAAGATTGACAAGAGCTTTGTGATGGGGCTGTCCAGTGATCTAGGTGAACTCGCAGTGGTCCGCGCCATCGTCGACCTCGGCCACTCGCTCGGGTTGACCGTCGTCGCTGAGGGTGTCGAGCAGGACGCCACCCGCGATCAGCTGTTGGAGATGGGCTGCGACGTCGCACAGGGCTTCCTGATCTCCCGCCCGCTCGGGGCAGATCGCTTCGACGCCTGGTTGGCCGCCCGGACCGTCCGCGCCCTCGGAGCGCGTGAGGAGACTGTCCTCACCCTGGTCGGGTAGCCTGCTGACGTTGTGTAGAGTTATCGTCGCTCGTTCACCCAGGCGCCGGTGGACTGTGTTGGTTGAGAACCTGGTGTTGCCCCAATAGCTCAGACGGCAGAGCGTCTCCATGGTAAGGAGAAGGTCTACGGTTCGATTCCGTATTGGGGCTCGTGGGAGGCTCGCCTGGCCGAAGGCAGGGTTAGCTGAAGGCGGGGGCCTGTTGAAGGCGGTGTAGCTCAGTCGGAAGAGCAAGCGGCTCATAATCGCTGTGTCGCCGGTTCGAGTCCGGCCACCGCTACCATTGGTCCGGCGCGCCAGTTGCTGGCCGCAGCGGACCCACTGCAGATGTTCGATGACAGCTCGGCGAGAGAGAGGCACCCGTGGCCGCCACTGATGTTCGGCCCAAGATCACCCTGGCGTGCGAGGAGTGCAAGCACCGCAACTACATCACCAAGAAGAACCGGCGCAACGATCCGGATCGGCTCACAATTCGCAAGTACTGCCCGAACTGCAACAAGCACCGGGCCCACCGCGAGACTCGCTGAGCCAGCTGCCTGCACCGATGGCACTGGATCCGGCCTTCGTCGGCCGGTGTTTCCCCGTGGCGGGTACCTACCAGGTGGCCCGCGAGAAGATCCGCGAATTCGCCGACGCCATCGGCGACGACGACGAAATCTATCGGGATACCAACGTGGCCCGGACCCGTGGCTACTCGGATGTGATCGCCCCACCCACATTCGCGATAATCCCGGTTTTGCGAGCCCAGCAAGCGCTGGTCTGCGACCCCGAACTCGGCTTGGACTACCAGCGGATGGTGCACGGTAACCAGTCATTCACCCACCACCGCCCGATCCGGGCCGGCGATGAGCTGGTTGCGACGCTCCATATCGACGGTATCCGCACCATGGGGGGCAACGACATGCTCACCTTGCGCTGCGAAATCACTGACAGTGCCGGCGACCCGGTGACCACCGGCCGGTCCGTGCTGGTTGTCCGCCGCTCGGACGCGGAGTGCGCCCGGTGAGCCGTCGCCGCCGCGGCGAGGTCGGCGAGGGCGATGAACTGCCCAGCTTGCAGGTCCGGGTCACCCGGGCGGACTTGGTCCGCTATGCCGGGGCCTCCGGTGACTTCAACCCGATCCATTGGAATGAACGAGCCGCTCGGGACGCTGGGTTACCCGACGTCATCGCGCACGGAATGCTCACCATGGCGCTGGCGAGCCGGCTGGTGACGACCTGGGCCGGTGACCCCGGGGCTGTGGTGGGCTGCTCAGTGCGCTTCACCCGCCCGGTCGTCGTGCCCGACGATGCTGATGGGGCGCTTGTGGAATTCTCTGGCAAGGTGGTGCGACGGGTCGATGAGGGCACCGTCGTGGTCGCCATCACCGCGCGTTGCGCCGCCCAGTCCGTACTCGGCCAAGCCACCGCCACCGTCGCGCTGGCCTGAACGTCGAGCGGCGCGTTGCCGTGCGGGCAACGGGGTAGTTGGAGCGCACTGATTTCGGTGGCCTACACTCTGGTGCCGGGGATGCCAGCGGATCTCTCGTGCCCGGTGATGGCCGTGGCCCGGGCTATCATGGTGGTGCCCGTAGTACGGCGTCTGCACAGGCGTCCGGTAATAGGGGTGTAGCTCAACTGGCAGAGCAGCGGTCTCCAAAACCGCAGGTTGCAGGTTCAAGTCCTGTCGCCCCTGCGTAGGCCTGAACCCGGCGAAAACCCAACCCGGCGAAGCGGAGGATCACCAGCGTGAGCGACGATCGCGCCCACGAAACAGCGGACCGGCTGGAGCCCGAGGCGTCACCCAACGTCCCGGAGCCTGCCGCTGCCGTTCGCCGCGCGCGCTCCGCCGAGACGCACGGGTCGCCGACCGCGGGCAAGGACCATCCGACCAGAGCACGCGGTGCAATCGAGACCAAGACGGCTGCACCCGCTCGGCTGATCCGGTTCTTGCGCGAGGTCGTCTCCGAGCTCAGCAAGGTCATCTGGCCGAGCCGTCGGGAGCTGGTGGTCTACACGGGGGTCGTGCTGGTCTTCGTCAGCTTCATGGTGGCGTTCGTTGCGTTGCTCGACATGGGACTGGGCAGGGCCGTGCTGACCGTGTTCGGCTGATGCCGGATACCCGGGCGCCGGTTGACTACCAGCACGACACGACGCATGCAAAGAAAGCGAGACCGACTGTGACTTTCCCAGGAGGGAGCTCCGCTCAAGGAACTTCCACAGGAGGCACTTCCACCGACGAGGCTTCCACCGGCGACAGCCAGGAGCTGACCGGACTTTTGGATGCCGATACAACCGATACAACCGACGCCGATACGGCCGAGGCCGATGCACCCGACGTCGAATCCTTCGATGTCGCCGAGACCGCTGATGACGCCGATCAGCCCGCAGCGACAGCTGAGGTCGAGTCGCCGGAGCCTGCGGACCCGGTCGAAGAG
>JAICHZ010000049.1 GCA_025924655.1 Pseudonocardiaceae bacterium
AGCTCGCTCTCGGGGAAGCCGCCGCGAACGCCGTTGAGCACGCTTACGCCAGCACCGGCGAACCCGGCGAGTTCGCCTGCCGGCTCACCCACCGCGGTGACGGCGCGGTCGACGTCGAGGTGTGTGACTTCGGTCGGTGGCTCCCGGCGCCCACCAACAATTCCCACCGCGGTCGCGGCCTGGCTCTGATTCGCGGGATCGGCACCGATGTCGTCATCGGTTCCAGCCCGACCGGTACCAGGGTTAGCTTCCGCCTCGCCGCTGCGCCTCCCGCCCCCGGTCCACCGGCAGCTACGGCACCGGCTCAGCCCACCCAGGCCGCGCCACCGGCACCCGCCGAACTGCGCGTGCACCAGAAGGCTGACGGCGGACGGCGCCTGGAACTGCGTGGCGAGCTCGACTTAGCCGCCGCCGCCACCCTGCGCGGCCCACTACTCGGTCAACTCCACGCGCCGGGCCCGGTCACCCTCGACCTGCGGGCCCTGGACTACCTCAGCAGCGCCGGCGTTGGGTTACTGATTCAGGCTGCCCAGAACGCCGCTACCCAGCACACCCCAGTGCAGCTCCAGCTGACTCCGCACAGCCTCGTCGCTCGGGTGCTGGCTATCACCGGCCTGGAGCACGCTCTGCCGCTGGCCATCGAGGAACCAGTGTCCGGCTGAGTCATATCGCCGCGCGTGCCTTGGCGGTCTTGACGGCCGCGGCGAGGGTGGTGATGTCGTAGGCGCCGTAATGTCGCCGTCCGTTGATGAAGAACGTGGGCGTACCAGATACGCCGCTAAGGCTGGCGGAGTCGACGTCTTCGGCGATTCGGGACGCGCGGGTATGCCTGCGCAGGTCGTCGCGGAATCGTTCGACGTCGATGCCGAGGTTGCCCGCGTAGCGGTTCAGATCAGCCGGCCGCAGATCCTGCTGATGGTCCAATAGCACGTCGTGCATGGGCCAAAACGCGCCCTGGCCGGCGGCGGCCTCGGCGGCTTCGGCCGCCAGTTGGGCTCGTGGGTGGACGTCGGTGAGGGGAAGGTGGCGCCATACGTAGCGTACGTCGCCGAAGTCGGCGAGCAGCTCGCGGATGACCGGTTCTGCCTGACCGCAGTAGGGGCATTCGAAGTCGCCGTACTCGACCACAGTCACCAGAGCTTCGGCGGGACCGCGGATGTGGTCGCGATCCGGATCGACCGGCTCGGCCAGGTCGATGATGGCCTCCGCGGTGCCCAGCAGCGCTCGCATTCGCCGCCGTGGTGGGAGCAGCGCGGTGATGCCGAAAACTACCCAGGCCGCGGCGGACGCGCAGAACGCCGCGGACAGCACGCCGAGCTTGGCCTCCTGCAGCTGGGCGCCAGCAAAGGCGAGGGTCGCGATCAGCAGGGACACGGTGAAGCCGATACCGGCGATCGCGCCGCCCCCGGCGATGGCGGCCCAGCCGACCGGGGGACGCAGCTGGGCTCGGTTCAGCCGGGTAACCAGCCATGAGCTGCCGACGATGCCGATCGGCTTCCCAGCGACGTAGCCGATCAGGATTCCGAGGGTGATCGGCGAGGTGTATGCGCGGGACAGGAACTCGCCGCTGATCGCGATGCCGGCGTTGGCCAGGGCGAACAGCGGTACGACCAGGTAGCTGGTCCACGGGTGGTAAAGCTGCAGCAATCGCTCGTTGGGTGACAACGCCGCGGTCAGCCCGGTGCTTGCCGAACGCGCGAGCTCAGGGGTCGGTTGCTCGCGGAAGAGCCGGAACAGGCCCGTCGCTCGCTCGAGGTCGTCGCGCGCGGGTGGGTAGGCGTAGGTCAGCAGCCCCATCGCGAGGCCGACGGCGACGGGGTCGACCCCGGAGGAGAACAGCGCCACCCAGGTGGCCGCGCCGAGCAGCGCGTAGATCAGGCCCTGCCGGATCCGGCCGGCGCGGACGAGCAGGATCACGCCGAAGATCACCAGCGCTATGACGAGCGGCCGCAGCGCGACCTGCGCGCTGTAGGCCGTCGCGATCACTGCGAGCGCCACAACGTCGTCGACGACAACGACGGTAAGCAGGAAGGCCCGTACAGTGTCCGGCAGGCGCCGTCCCACCAGTGCGAGCAGGCCGAGCGCGAAAGCCGTATCCGTCGACATCGCGATACCCCAGCCGGGTGCCGACGGGCGCCCCGCGTTCAGGGCTAGATAGATGGCGACCGGGACGACCATCCCGCCAATACCCGCAACCAGCGGCAGCGCGAGCCGTCGCCGCTCGCGCAACTCGCCCATGTCGAACTCGCGGCGCGCCTCCAGCCCGATGATGAAGAAGAAGAACGTCATCAGCCCGCTGTTCACCCACTCACGAAGGGTCTGCGACAGGCCAGACCCTCCGAGGCGGATCGACAGCGGCGTCTGCCACACCGACTCATACGACGCCACATCGATGTTCGCCCAGGCCAGCGCGATCAGCGTGGCGGCCAGCAGCACGGCGGCGCTACCGGACTCGGTACGCAGGAAGTTGCGCAGTGGAGTCTGAAGGCTGCGCGCCCACGCCGTCCGCCTAGTGAAGGGCGCGGCTGCGACGGGCTCGGTCATTGGTCAATCCTCAGGACGAGCTCTAGCACGGCGGCGACCAGCTCGTTGCCTTCTAGTAGCGCGGCGTCGTTGTGATCCGCCCCGACCACTTCGACCACCCGCACGGGGCCGCCCGCAGCGGCCGCTACCGCCGCGCTCTGCTCCGGCGGCACGATCACGTCGGCGGAGCCGTAGACCACCGCGGTCGGCGCCCGGACTTGGCCGATCAGCTCGGTCACCGGGAACCGGTCCCGGAGCAGCAGCCGCACCGGCAGCAGCGGGTAGTGCCGGGAGCCCACGCCGGCGAGGTCGGTGAACGGCGAGCGCAGCACGAGCCCACCGGGCGGATGTTCGACGGCGAGGCGGGTCGCAACCGCCGCACCGAGGCTCTCCCCGAAGTAGATCAGGCGTTGCGCCGGTACACCACGGCCGATGAGGTACGCGCGCGCGGCACGCGCGTCTTTGATCAGTCCGCCCTCTGAGGGGCTGCCGGGATTGCCACCGTAGCCGCGATAGTCGAGGAGGAGGACCGCGAAACCCTTGGCGGCCAGCCGACGGGCCAGCGGCGCCCGCAGCGCCCGGCAGCCGGCGTTGCCCGGCATGACCAGTACGGTGATGCCCAGGTTGGCGCGGTTTGGGGCGACGTGCCAGGCCCCGAGCGCCAGCCCGTCTTCCGTCCGCAGCGTGATCTCCTGAGCCGCGGGCAGCACGCTGCCCGCGGCCGGGACCGCAGCGTCCGGAAAGTAGATCAGGCGGCGCTGCAGGAGCCACACCGCCGTCAGCGTCGCGACCAACACGACTAGCAGGCCCAGCCCGGCGAGCAGCACCCTTTCTATTGTGCTGGGGCGGGGCCCGGGCGGTGGGCGGTCCCAGCAGCCTGGTCACAGTAGCCCCTCCTGCCTCGAAAGGGAGGGCTGGATCCGTTGCGGACGTGCCGCGAACGGCAACTCTGGCCAGAACTTGCCGTCTGTGGCACGTCCGCGCGCGACAACAGTCTTTCCGCGGATCTCACAGACAGTGACGATCTTGGTGATTGGCGATGTTTTGGTTCAGCCGGAACACGTTGGACGGGTCGTAGGTCCGCTTCAGTTCTGCCAGCCGCGGGTAGTTGTCCCCGTAGGCCGCGCGGACGCGTTCCTGGCCTTCGACGCCGAGGTTGTTGACGTACGCGGCGCTCTCCAGGTGCGGCTGCATAGCGGCGAAGAAGGCCTGGGTCCACTGAACGTTGGGGGCCGAGTCCCGGGGGTCTGGCCACTGGGAAGTGATGAGAAAGTCGTACTGCTCGGCGCGCTGCGCGAATGCGGTCGCGGACGGTGCGACCCGGCTCGCGCGCCGGCGCGGCGGACCGAGAGATAGCACGTCACCGGTCGGGCCCACCGCAGCGAGCGGACCCAGGACAAGGAACTCTACACTCGCGTTACTCCGCACGATCGGGGCGACCCCTAGCCCAGCTCGGCGGCATCGCTGAGCCGTAGCTTGCGTTGCGGTGCGCCGATGTTGCCCACAATCGCAGCGTACGACCTGGCCACATCGGGCTGCGGCGGTTCCTTACCACTCTAGTCACAACAGCCCCTTCCGCCTCGAGAAGGAGGGATGGGATCCGTTGCGGATGTGCCACAGATGGCAACTCCGGACAGAAGTTGCCGTCTGTGGCACGTCCGCGCGCGGCATCTGTGAACCTCACGGACAGTGACAACAGGACAAGCCACCGGGGGACCCGAGCGGGTCATAGGGCGAGTTCCCATCAAGTGTCGACTTCGGTGGATGTGTCGAGCCGGTCGAGCACTTGGGTGGATAGCTGCCCGAGCACGGTGATCTGGTCGTCGGTCAGCCCGTCGAAGAACAGCCGCCGGACTGCATCGACGTGACCGGGCGCGGCGGCTTCGATGGCGCGGCGACCTGCATCGGTGACCACGACGAAGGCTCCGCGACCGTCGTCGGTGCACCCCTCACGGTTGACGAGGCCGCGGTGCTCCATTCGCCTCAATTGATGCGACAGGCGGCTCTGCTCCCACTGCAAACCACGCTGCAGCTCGAACGGGCGCAGGCGTCCGGCTGGGACCTCGGAGAGGGTCACGAGCACCTCGTAGTCGGCGAGGGACAGGCCGGAATCGGCCTGCAACTGCCGGTTGAGCCGGGCCAGCAGCTGTCGGTGCATCTGCAGGTAAGACCGCCAGGCGCGCTGCTCGCCTTCGTCGAGCCATCGTGGGTTGTTCATGTCGTCCACTCTACCCGGAATGAATGACGCATCATGTACGTTGGGAACATACAGATGATGAGTCATCTAGTCGGATGACCTGACACGAGGAGCAGCTGACATGACAACTTCAACCACGATCCCCACCCTCGCCCAGCTGACCGGCACCTACACCATCGATCCGGCGCACTCCCGGATCGGGTTCGTCGCCCGCCACGCGATGGTGACCAAGGTCCGCGGTGCCTTCAACGAGTTCGAGGGCACCGCTGTGCTTGATGGGGACAACCCAGCCAACTCGACCGCCACGGTGACGATCAAGGCGGCGAGCATCGACACCCGCAACGCCCAGCGCGATGAGCACCTGCGCGCCAACGATTTCCTGGCGATGGACTCCTACCCGGAGATCACCTTTGTCTCCACCGCCGTCCGCCAGACCGGCGACATCAACTTCGAGCTGACCGGTGACCTCACAATCAAGGGCGTCACGAAATCCGTAACGATCCCCCTCACCTACGAGGGCGCGGCAACCGACCCGTTCGGCAACCTGCGCGTCGGCTTCGAGGGCTCGGTGACGATCAACCGCAAGGACTATGGCGTCACCTGGAACGCCGCGCTAGAGGGCGGCGGTGTTCTGGTCAGTGACAAGATCGTGCTGGAGTTCGAGGTCTCCGCGGTCAAAAACGCCTGACAACACCCTCACCCGAGCTTCGCGGGAAGGACATTCGATGACGACACTGTTGACCCCACGGGTGGACATCCGCCGTGCGGACGAGCGGTTCAAGACCACCATCTCCTGGCTGGACTCGAAGCACTCATTCTCCTTCGGCAGCCACTACGATCCGGCCAATACCCACCACGGATTGCTGCTGGTCAACAACGACGACATCGTGCGCGCCGGCAGCGGATTCGAGACCCACCCACACCGTGACATGGAGATCGTCACCTGGGTCTTGCAAGGCTCCCTGGTGCATCAGGACTCCACCGGACACTCCGATGTGATCTACCCCGGCCTGGCTCAGCGGATGAGTGCCGGCACCGGCATCTTGCACTCGGAGAAGAACGACTCCTGGCGGTTGCAGGGCGGCGACCGCCACGACGAGCCGGTGCATTTCGTGCAGATGTGGATCGTGCCCGACGAGGGCAGCATCACCCCCGGCTACGAGCAGCTCGAAATCCAGAACGAACTGCTAGCCGGCGGCCTGGTTCCGGTTGCATCCGGGATGGAACAACACGAGGGCGCCGCCGCCATTCGCATCAAGAACCGCGACGCCACGCTCTACGCTGCTCGCTTGCAGCCCGGCCAGAGCGTCCAGCTACCCGAGGCGCCGTTCCTGCACCTGTTCGTGCCCCGCGGTGAGGTCACCGTCGAGGGCGTCGGCGCTGTGCACACCGGCGATGCTGTGCGCTTCACCGCTACTGGGGGGCAGCAGGTGACCGCCACCGCGCCCGCCGAAATCCTCTTGTGGGAAATGCACGCGGCCCTCGGGGGCTGAGCCGATTTCCGATCAACCAACCCTCCCCGCAGGCCTACGCTGTGATCCGTAACGGCGCTAGCGGCCGGAAGGGGGCTCGGCTATGGCGACCACCGCGAACACGGTCGACTCGCCGGGGCCGGCCCTGCGTTACGCCAGCGCGGTCGGCCGGTGGGTGCTCGCGGCCACCATCCTCGGCTCAGGCATCGCCTCGCTGGACGCCACCGTGGTGGGGATCGCGCTGCCCGCGATCGGACGGGACTTCGATGTCGGGGTGTCCGCCCTGCAGTGGATGGTCAACGCCTATACATTGGCCCTGGCTGGGCTGCTGCTGCTCGGCGGCACGCTCGGGGACCGGTACGGACGGCGGCGGATTTTCATCATCGGCACGATCTGGTTCGCCGTCGCCTCGCTGGCTTGCGCACTGGCCCCCACTGCGGGGGTGCTCATCGTCGCCCGCGCCCTGCAGGGCGTCGGCGCGGCACTGCTCACCCCGGGAAGCCTGGCGATCCTGCAGGCCTCCTTCGTCGCCGACGACCGATCGAAGGCCCTCGGGGCCTGGTCCGGGCTGGGCGGCATTGCCACCGCCATCGGCCCGTTCCTCGGCGGCTGGTTGATCTCGGCCGTCTCCTGGCGGCTGGTTTTCTTCATCAACCTGCCGCTGGCGGTGGCGGTGGTCGTCATCGCCGCCCGGCACGTCCCGGAAACCCGCGATCCGACCACCGGGCGCATCGACGCATCGGGTGCTACCGCCATCACCGGCGGGCTGGTCGGGTTGACCTACGGCCTGATCGCCGGCCCCGGCCAGGGCTGGACCTCCCCCGCGGTGCTGGTCTCCCTGTGCGCCGGCGCCGGCCTGCTCGCCGGATTCCTGCTTATCGAGGCGCGCCGAAAGGAGCCGATGCTGCCACTGACGGTATTCCGCTCGCGGCAGTTCTCCGCCGCCAACGCCGTCACCTTCATCGTCTACGCGGCCCTGGGCGGGGTGCTGTTCCTGCTGCCGATCGTGCTGCAACAGGTCGCCGGCTACAGCCCGCTGCAGGCCGGCACCGCTCTGCTACCCGTCACCGTCATCATGTTGACCCTGTCCGCCCGTTCGGGGGCACTGGCCGCTCGGATCGGACCCCGCCTGCAGATGAGCGTCGGCCCCGTCGTGATCGCCGCCGGGCTGGCGCTGTTCGTCCGCATCGGGCCAACCGGGAGCTACCTGACCCAGGTACTCCCCGCGGTCATCGTGTTCGGTCTGGGTCTGGCGATCAACGTCGCGCCGCTGACCGCCACCGCGCTGGCCGCCGCTCCCGGCGAACACGCCGGGGTGGCCTCCGCGGTCAACAACGACGTCGCCCGCGCCGGTGGCCTCATTGCTGTCGCCGTCCTTCCGGTGCTCGCCGGTATCACCGGCGACGCCTATCTGCATCCGGCAGCGCTGGCGGACGGCTTTCACACCGCGGTCCTGCTGGCCGCCGGCGCCTGTGCCGCCGGTGGGCTGCTGGCCGCTGGCACCATCCGCAACCCGGCTCGCCGGCGTATCGCTCATCCGCACGACCGGGAATGGCACTGCGGCCTCGACGCGCCGCCGCTGCGCGGCCACCACCACGCCATCACCCATTGACCTACGCCGTTGGAGTGGTTGCTGCTGGCCATCGTCACGTCTGGCGATACTCCACGATTATTCAAGTGACAGGATCAACCAAATAGCGCTTCTGATGGATTTTGTTTTTGCTTTTCAGGGCGCTGTTCATGGGGGTGTGCGACCTTGACCTGCGGCTCGATCTGGCAGGTGAGATTGTGCGGGGCTGCCTCGGTAGGGCTGTCGGCAGTTCTTAGCCCCCCCGTTGGAGGCTCCGGTGTCCACGACAGCAGTGATCATGCTCGGGATTCTGGCCTGGGTCGTGATAGCGGTCCTGCTTGCGCTATTCGTGGCACGGATGTATCGGCCGCGCGCCGCGGCGATCGAGCTGTCCCCGGCCTCTCCGGTCTGGAAGCCAGTGCTCGCCTGCACGGTCGAGGCGATGGCCGGGTTCCCGGCCGAGCCGGCGCGTTTCGTCGGCCGTGCTGAGGTGATGGCTGCGGCCAGTACCGTATTGGCCCCCGCCTCCAAGCGTAGGGCGGTGGTGTTTCTTGGGATCAGCGGTGCGGGCAAGACCACGTGCGCGGTGGAGTTGGCCTATCGCCACCATCGCGACTTCGTCGCATTGGCGTTCTGGTCCGCGCCCACCGATCCGGACCAGTTCAGTGATGCGCTGCGGCTGCTAGCGGTGGCGTTGGACACCCAACTCGGAGATCACAGGTTCGCGATGCTCGAGGAGGCCGACGCTCTGGAGCGTCTGGACACTTTCCTGCCCGCCCTCACCGCCGTCCTGTCCAACACGCGTGTTCTGCTGGTCTTAGACAATCTCGAAACCTTGCTCACCTCGGACGGCCAGTGGCTCGACCGTCGTTGGGCGGCGCTGATCGGCGCGCTCACCGGCCATAACGGACCGTCGCGGGTAATTCTGACCAGCCGGATCGTGCCGAAGGGGCTGAACCTCGACACGGTGTTGATCCGGCCGGTGGTCGCGCTATCCCGGGACGAGTCGCTACGGCTGATCGAGGAGCTGCCCAACCTGCGCGCATTGCTACACAGTGTGGCGCTGGCCCGCTGTGTGCTCACCCTGGCGCAGGGCCATCCCCGGCTGCTGGAGCTCGCCGATGCGGCCGCGGCTGACCCGCCCCGGCTGGTCTACCAGCTGGCTGAGATCGAAGCAGCGGTGAACGGGACAGCGCGGGCGGCGTTCCTCACCCAGGGCCACACCAGGATGGGCGCCGAGGAGTTGCTGCAGACCTTCACCGTGTGGACCATCACCGTCGCCGCGACGCTGCCCGCGCCGGCGCGGCTGCTGCTGCAAGTGCTGTGCCGAACCGAGGAGCCCGACCGGAACGCGACCGTCATCGACGCGAACTGGCCTGCCCTGTGGCGACGCTTGGACCAGCCCGGCGAACCACCACCACTTGCCTGCGGTATCACTGCACTGATCACCGCCGCACTGATCGTCACCGGCCCGATCGACAATCGCGCCGAGCGCAACGATCCCGCGCACTACCGGATCCACTCAGGCGTCGTCGACGCCATCAATGCAACGACCCCGGAGCCGGTCACTGCCGCAGTCGACACCCAACTCGCCGCTTGGTGGACCGCCGTCGTCGGCGGTTGGGGGATCGAGCAGCCGCAAGCCGGTCAAGACACCAGCCAATTCATGCTGCGGGCCAGCCTGGCCGCCGCCCGATACTTACTGCGCCAACACGATTGGAACGCCGCCAGCTGCCTACTCGAACGCGCCCTGCTTCGCGATAGGTACTCGCCGGGCACCTCACTCGCCATCGTTCCGCTGCTGCGGCGCATCGCCGAGGCCACCGGCGCTGCCAAAGACCTCGCCGTGCTCGGCGCCGCTGTCCGGAGGGTGGACCCCGCTTCGGCCGAAACCCTGCTGCGCTGCGCCTATGACCGAGCCAAAACCGACGGCGGATACCAGCTTGCGTCCACCACCGCCGGCGAGTTAGTCACACTGCTGCGTGACCAGGGCAAGCTCCATGAGGCTCTCAACATGGCCGACCAGAAGATCGAGCACACCAACCAAGCCGGGTTCGGATGCTGGACTCAACTCAGTGACCAAGGCCGGCGGCTGCAGATACTCAGTCTGCTCGGCCACCATGAGCAGGTCCTGCTCGACTTGCCCGCGTTGCAGGCCCAGATGGCCGACCTGCCCGACCAGCGCGCCCACAACGACCGGGTGAACCCGTGGAACGTCCGGGACTGCGTTCTGGACATCGGCCGCCTGTCCGCACTGACCTTGCAGCGCTGGGACGACGCGCTCGACCTCAACCACGAGATCATCAGTACCCAGCGACGGCGCGGCGCTAGCCTCCTCGAGATCACCCGCAGCCGGTTCAACGACCACATTCCACTGCTTCACCTTGGTCGGCTCACCGACCTTGACCAACTCCTGTGCGACTGCCACGACGTCTTCGACACCGTCGATGACATGACACAGCTCGCCGCGGCCTTCGGCGCACGCGCCGACCTGGAAGACCACCGCGATCATCCGCGGAAGGCCGTCGAGTTCCAGTGCACCTCGCTGCGCCTGCGCTACGTCCACCCCGATCCCCGCGAGATCTCCACGGCGCATCACCGCCTCGCCGACTACCTGTCCCGCGCCGCCCGTAACCCCGCCGAGCAACGCGCCCACCGCCTCACCGCGTCGCTGCTCAACCACCTCACCGGCAACACGCGCGAACTCGCCAAGACGATCGCGGTGTTGGCCAGCGAGCTCCGGAGCGACACCCCCGATGCGCCAGCCCTTCCCGCAACCATGCCCGAGATCACCCGCCTGGTCGACGCCGATGACGGGATCCGGTTCGGCTCGCTCCTGGTGACTTTGTGCCCCGACCCCGCCACCGCCGAGCGCGCGCTGGCCGAGCTGCTGGCCACCGCCGCGGCTGCGTCGCACCCAGGCATTGCCTCTTAGAGCCCGGTCACCGCTGCTGGCAGCAGTCGAATCACTCGAACGGGGACGGGTCGCCGGCACCCCGGCGGACGATCTCGGGTTCGGGTCCAGTCAAGTCGATCACGGTAGTCGGTTCGGTGCCGCAGTCACCCGAGTCGACGACCGCGTCGACCGCGTGATCGAGCCGCTCCTTGATCTCCCAGCCTTGGGTCAGCGGTTCGGGTTCATCGGGGAGCAACAGCGTCGAGGACACCAGCGGCTCCGCTAGCTCAGCGAGCAGTGCCTGCGCGACGGCGTGCTGCGGGATCCGCACCCCGACCGTTTTCTTGTTCGGGCGCAGCAGCCGGCGCGGGACCTCTTTCGTCGCGGGCAGGATGAACGTGTAGCTGCCCGGAGTCGCGGCTCTGATCAGCCGGAATACTGCGTTGTCGACGTAGACGAACTGGCCGAGCTGGGCGAAGTCCCGGCACACCAGGGTGAAGTGATGCTTGTCGTCGAGGTGGCGGATCTCGCGGATCCGGCGCAGGCCGTCGGCGTTTCCGAGCTGGCAGCCCAGCGCGAAACAGGAGTCCGTCGGGTAGGCGATGAGTCCACCGCCGCGGACCAGTTCGACCACTTGGCTGATCGCGCGCCGCTGCGGGTCGACCGGATGCACATCGAAGTACCTCGCCATGCCGGGGAGCTTAGGGGGCCGCGCTCAGCGCAGCGCCGGCAGTGATATCTGGTCCGGGGCGTTTCGGTCGGATACGGAGCCGGCGGCCTGGTCATTCCAGTTGTGCACCGCTGCGGTGGCCTCGGTGCTCTGCTTGTTCGTCACCGTTGGGGTCTGCTGGATGAGCTTGAGGTCGGCGTCGACTGCGAAGCCCCATGTGACGACCCCATACACCTTCCCGGCATCCGCACCGCAGCGGCAGACCACCATCGTCTCGAACTGCCACGTGGTGTTCGGCTGGTTCCAACTGGAGCTGTCCTGCATCGTGGCCGGCGAGGCCGGGGCCGACTTCTTCCAAACGGACAGCTGCGTGCTACCCGTCGCGTCGTCCTTCATCCCGTACCAGCCTTGCTTCTTGCCGCTGCGCCGGTCCACGCTCGTGGCCGACGGTGTCTGACGCTTCTGGTTCGTCTGGTCTGGGTCGGTGTTGGCGCCACTGGTGGTCTCGACCAAGCGCACCGTCTGGATGAACGCGATCTCCTCAGCGTCGACGACGGCGGGGTCGGGTGTGAACACTATATTGATCTTGTAGGTGTACCAGCTGTCCGTGGCCCTGTCGCCGTCGATGCTCTCGTCGACCTTGGTCTCGAGCTTTCCGAAGGCGGTGCCAGCCGCGATCTTGGCCGCCGGGACGCCCTTGCCCTGCAGCTCGACGGCGATCGCGAGCTGGAGCACGCGGCCGACGCCGCCAAGCAGGGCGCGAGCGCGGATCACGGCATCCTGAAGCAGGCGCAGCTGGTCGAGCGTGAGCGGGTGCAGCTTCGTCGTCGGCGCCGCCAGTTTCGCCAGCGACGTCACCGCCGCGGCCCAGTCGCCTGACTTCACAGCGTCGTCGAATACGGCGTCTGCTCGCTCAGTTTCGACGGTCCGGAGTTGCCCGCGCACATGTCGATCGTGTCAAACTCTGGTAGCACGGGGGAGAGGATGTCGGTGGCCGCAGTCAGGTGTGCTGTTGTGGTAGCCGCCGTGCAGATTGGTCTCGGTGCGGCCGGCTGCGGCACTTCGCCTCGGGGATCGGTGTCCGAGCCGACCGCTGAGCTGACCGGCGTTCATCCGTGCGATCCCGCTGCTCTCGGCGCCACCGCACCCGGTCCGTTCCGGGATTCAGCTACAGCAGGTGATGGGTAACTCGGATCAGACGGTGCTGCGGATGGTGTGCTCGGAAACCCGGTGTGGCACCGACCCGGCGCAGGACCTTGAGGTGATCAGGGTCCGACACGATGGCCCCCAGCTGCTCACCGTCCTCAGCGGGTTGACCGGTGGCGCACCCCGGTTGGCCGGGCGGTCGCCTGTTCATCCGCGAGGCGCATCCCATGCTGTGGGCGCTCGATGACCAGGCCGACGCGCTCACCTTGCGCTACCCGTATTTCGAGCACGTCGAACCGATCGTGTCCGACGAATCAGCGACCTACGTGGGGACCGACGTCGTCTTCACTCACCGATTCAGCCACTGCTGGAACCACGGGCTCGGCGAGATCATCACCGCGGTGCTGGATGCCGGCATGCGGCTCACTGCGCTCGTCGAGCACGACAGTGTTCCGTGGGAAGCCGCCAGCTACACCTCCAAGCCGCCAAAAGCCAACACGGTGGGCGTCGTGAACTCGACAGGAGCGACCTCCCAAGCGCCTTGTGACGTCGGTACTGTCGAGTTCACGACGCGGCTTTCACCGGCGGGAAAGTGATGTCAGACGGACTTGATCTGGCGGGGCGGGTTGCCCTTGTCACGGGAGCGAGTGGCGGTATCGGCGGCGCGATCTGTCGGCGGCTTGCTGGCAATGTCGCGGGGATCGCGGTCGCCTACGGCAGCAACGCTGAGCCGGCCGAGGCGCTGGCGGCTGAGATCGTCTCCGGCGGCGGCACAGCGCGGGCCTTCGGCTCCGACATGGCAGCTCCAGATGCTCCAGAACGGTTGATCGACGACGTCGAGGCGGCGCTCGGACCGGTTGACATCCTCGTCGCCAATCACGGCCTCGCGCGCCAGGCCCGCTACGAGGATGTCGATGCCGCGATCTTCGACCACACGCTGGCGGTCAATCTGCGGTCGCCCTTCCTGCTGGCCCGCCGCGCCTTGCCGGGGATGCGCGAGCGCGGCTTCGGGCGAGTGCTGTTCATCTCCTCGGTAGCGGCCTTCAGGGGCGGCGTCATCGGTCCCGACTACGCCTGCTCCAAGGCGGGGCTGCACGGTCTCGCGCATTTCCTGGCGCGACGTGTGGCCGCTGACGGCGTCACAGTCAACGTCCTGGCACCGGGCTTCGTCGAGACCGCGATGCTTCCCGGCGATCCGCAGCAGCTAGCCAAGACCACACCCGTCGGCCGGGTCGGCCGTCCCGAGGAGGTCGCTGACCTAGCCCTGGCGATCCTGCGCAACGGCTACGTCACCAGCCAGGTGTTCAGCATCGACGGTGGGACGTATCCGCGCTGAGCGCGCTCAACCACAGGTTGCGCTGCTGCTCGCGGCCGCCGTGGTAACGGGCAGCTCGACGCAGTCCGACTCGCAGCCATCCCCGGTGGCGCTGGGTCGGGGAGGCGCAGGCCGGTGCAGCACCGCGCGGGTGGGAGCGACGACGAGCTCGTCATCGCGCATCGACGCAACACCGTCGACGATCAAGGAGTAGTCGCTCGGATCCGTGGGCGGCCACACGAACGTGACCGAGGGGTGAGCGGCGACGTTGGCGCGGGTCGTTCGACCCAGGTCCGTCACGAGCAGTGTGTCATTCGCCAGCGTGGTGCTCACGGCCAAGACGTGCGCCCGCGCATCGTCCCCGACGGTGACGAGATACGCGAAGCGGTACCGCGTCAGGGTTTGCGCCAGCTGCTGCAGCGTTACCTCGATGCTCATCACCGCACGGTACGCGTACGCCATCATGGGGCGCGTTGTGCGGGGCTCTCGCGGAACGTGAACATCCGGTCGGCATCGATGCGTGCGTAGACCGGGCCGGAGTCGAGGAAATTCTCCCACTGTGGTCCGTAGCGTGGAACGTAGATATCGAGCAGGGTCTGCCGGAACCTCGCTCCCGCGTCGCTGTGGATGTCAACGGAAACGGCGCGACCGTGGACGGTGACCGCGAGCTCCTCCCCAGGCAGGTGAGTAGCGCTGACCTGCGGTCGCTTCCCGATGTGTCGAAAGCGCACCGAATCCGGTGCCGAGCCGAAGTGGAAGGCGCCGCGAAAGAAGATGCCGTCAACCGGTCCGACGATCGGTCGCCCATCGGCGGTGACGGTCGCCAGCGCCAGCAGGCACATCCCGGTCAGCCGGTCGGCGACCTGCTCGGCAGTTAGCCGCCGCTCCGGAGTGATGATGCTGCGGAGGTGCCGCCCGGCTGTCGCGTAGCTGCGGTCGAGCACGTCTTGCAGGGCGGCCAGGTCATCCGGGGTCTCGTGCACGTCAGCATTGAACCAGCGTCACGCCAACGCGCCCCGGTGTCCTCAGGCGCAGTGTCGACCCGCGGGGCCGGGCACAGCGATCACCGAAACTGAGTGCTGACCGTGCGTTTCTGCACAGTGACGGCTCACTTTCGATGATCTAAGTGGGGACTGGCTGACCGAATGATGGCGGTCCCACAACGTGATCAAGTTAGGCTGGCGCAGAACGTAGGCAACCCGGGTGGATCGGTGGGTTATGAGGTCAGGACATCGCATCGCCGCACTGAGCGCACTGAGCGTGCTAGCACTGGCGCTGGCGGGCTGTTCGAGCTCGACGACAGCGGGCCCGGCGAGCGCGCCGGAGACCACTGCCGCCGCGCCGACCACGGCCAGCGAGCCAGCGACCCCGGGCGCGCCGACGGGGTCACCGGCGACACCGACGGGCTCGGCCGCTGCACCGGGGTGCCGTTCGGCGCAGCTCAACGCCTCCCTCGGTCCACCTGAGGGCGCCGTCGGCTCGGTGTATCGCGTGCTGATCTTCACCAATACCGGCACCCAGGCCTGCGCGATGCGGGGCTTCCCTGGTGTTTCCTATGTCGCCGGCGACGGAGGCCAGCAGGTCGGACCGGCTGCGGAGCGGGTCGGTGAGGCTGGTGGCTCGGTGCGCATCGCACCGGGCGCGACAGCATCGGCGCAGCTGCAACTGGTGAACGTCGCGAACTACGACGCGGCGGTGTGCCAGCCGACGCCCGTGCGCGGCTTGCGGATCTATCCGCCTGGCGAGACGGCGGCGCTGTTCGTGCCTGTCGAGGCAACCGGCTGCGCGGGTACGCCGCCCGGCTCGCAGCTCACCGTGGGCACGATCATCGCGCCCTGAATGATCAGCGGGCGAGTTGGACTACGGTCAAAGTCCCGCTGTCGGTGTTGCTCACATAGGCCTGGTGGCCGTCGGGTAGCACCGCGATGCTGCTCGGACCAGTGCCGGTGGGGATGGTCGCGGTGACCTTATTGGTCATGGCGTCAATCACCGAGACAGTGTTGCTGCCATTGTTGACGACGTAGGCGAACCGTCCGTCTGGAGACCAAGCGATGTCTTCTGGCTGCTGGCCGACCGGGATGGTGGCAACGACCTTCAAAGTGTTGGTATCGATCACCGAAACGGTGTTCGACTCGTAGTTCACGTTGGCCACCAGCGGCAGATTCGGGTGTACGGCGATGCTATGTGGGCCGGATCCGACTGGGATGGTCGCAACAACCCCGCGGGTGGCGGTGTCAATTACCGAGACCAAACCGGCATTGTGATTGGCTGTGTAGGCGCGGCTACCATCGCGGGAGAACGCGATCGAATGTGGGTTCGGGGGGACGTTGATCTGTCCGATGACCGTGTTGGTGTCGGTGGCGATCACTGACATGGAAGCGACATCGTGGTTGGGGACATAAAGCAGCGTGCCGTCCGGACTGATCGCC
>JAICHZ010000050.1 GCA_025924655.1 Pseudonocardiaceae bacterium
CGTCTTGCTGGTCGTGCGGTCCAGGCAGGCGGTACTCCACGAGGGAACGGTGAGGTCAGTGCCGACCGGCAAGGTCAAGTGGTACGACGCAGGCAAGGGCTTCGGTTTTGTCACCCAGGACGGCGGTGCCGACGTCTATGTACGGGCTGCTGCGCTGCCTACTGGGGTCACTGATCTCAAAACCGGCCAGCGAGTCGAGTTCGGAGTGGCTGACGGGCGACGCGGTCCGCAGGCGTTGTCGGTCCGATTGCTGGAGCCGCCGCCGTCGGTGGCGGAGGCCCGGCGCCGGCCGGCGGAGGAGTTGCACGGCGTGATCGACGACATGATCAGGCTGCTGGAGTCGGCGGTCCAACCCGACCTTCGCCGCGGTCGCTATCCCGATCGCCGCACGACCAAGCGGATCGGCGAGATGGTCCGGGCGGTCGCTCAGGAGCTGGACCCATGAGCCAGCCTTACCGAGGCGAACGCGCGCCCAACAGCCCCGGTGAGCTACTGCGGCGGCGCGGTCCGGGGATCAGCGATGCTCCACGCCGGATCAACACCGTCTGCGCCAGGCCCAGGCTCAGCAGCGCCGAGACCGAGGCGAAGCCGATCCAGTAGGTGGGTGGCATCAGCACGCCCAGGGCGCCGCCCATCACCCAGGCCGTCTGAAGCACGGTTTCCGATCTACCGAACGCCGAGGCGCGCGACGCCTCCGGCACGCTGCGCTGGATCACCGCGTCCAGGCAGACCTTGGACACCGCGCTGCCCGTCGCCGCCACCAGAGTGGTGACCGCCGCGATGGCGATGCCCGACACCAACGCGGTGAGCACCGCCATCGTCAGCCCGGCGACCACGCATCCGACGATGGCGTGATCGGGCCTGCCGAAATGCGTCCGGGCGCCGACCGCGTTGCCCAGGAAGCTGCCTGCCCCGGCTGCCGCGCCGACAATGCCGAGTAGCACCACCTGGCGTCCTGGTGAGCCCTCCGTCTGGGCTTTGATCGCGAACGCCAGGAACAGCGTGAGGAATCCGGTGAGCAGCCGCGCGGTCCCGTTGCCCCACAGCGCGACCACCACCTGCCGACCCATCGGCTGACGGCGCCGCACGGAGCTGGGTGCGTCGCCGGCCTCGGTCCGCAGGGAGGCTGGAATCTCCCCCTCGGTGACTTCCACCCAGGACGGGATGCGTAGGCACAGGGCGCCTCCGGTCAGGCAGATCACCGCGGTGAACAGCAGCGCCCCCGGCGATCCGGTCAACGCAGCTACCCCGGCGGCGGCCGCTCCGGATACTCCGGCAGCGACCAGCCCGAACGTGGTGAGCCGCGAGTTGGTCTTCACCAGAGTGATCTCCGGGGGCAGCACCCGGGGGATCACCGCTGCCTGGAGCACGCCGTAGGACTTGGCCAGCACCATGAAACCCAGCGCCGCCGGGTACAGCAACCAGTCGTGGACGTGGGCCGCCATCACGATCAGCAGGAAGCCGCGCCCGGCGAACGACAGCGCCATCGCCACCCGCCGACCGTGCTGCAGCCGGTCCAGCAGCGGGCCGACCACCGGGGCGACCACCGCGAACGGCGCCACCGTGATCAACAGGTAGAGCGCCACATTGGTCCGGCTCTGGGCGGTGGCGACGGCGAAGAACAGCGTGTTGGCCAGTGCGACGGCGATCGCCGCGCTGGCTGCATAGTCCATCATCGCCGCGTAGGTCAGCGAGGACAGCCCGGATCGGCCGGCGCCATCGGCCGTGGTGGCCTGGTGAAAGCGCCGGACGCCGCCGCCGACCAGCTGCCTGCTCCGCCAGGCCGCCACCCTGGTGACGGTGATCTTGCGCGGCGGCGGTGGCTGCCGATCCCGGGGCTGCGCGCTGCCGTCTTTCGGGTCGCCCCTTGGACGCTGCGCTTCGTCCCACGGATGCTGCGTTGCGCCGCCCCGCTCGTCTGCAGCGGTAGTGCCGCGGGGGCCCGGCGGTACCCAGTGCGCTGGCGGCGGCGCGGCCGGCTGGGGTGAGTCGGTCCGGCCCGGACCGGCGCGGTGGTCGTCGGGCACCCAGCGTCGCCCACGGCGGGCCCGACGGCGCCCCGGGCCGCCAGAGTGCTCGGCGCCGGACGGAGATGCGGGCCGCTTCACGCGTTCATCCTGCACCACAACGGCCATCTTGGCGCTCCTCCCAGCTGCCCACACGCCTTGATCACCGTTTATGTGGCGGGGCGACACAACCTGTCGCTTTCGGCACCCAAAACGTGATCAAGATGCTGTGGCTAAGACGACTAGGAGACGAAGCGCACCCGGAACAGCGATGGCCAGTGCTTGCCGGTGATCAGGAACTCGTCGGTGCCCGGGATCGATGCGATGCCGTTGAGCACGTCTCCAGCGGACTGCGGTGGCGTGCTGAACAGACCGGATGCGTCGACCACCCCGGTCACCGCACCGGTACTGGGGTTGATCCGCACGATGCGGTCGGTCTGGAAGACGTTGGCCCAGATGACTCCGCCGGCGCACTCCAGTTCGTTGAGCTGGCGCACCGGCTCGCCGTCGAGGCGGACCGCCAGCTGACCCGACGGTGCGAAGCTCTCCGGGTCGCGGAAGGTCAGCCGGTCCGAACCGTCGCTCATCACCAGCCGGTGCCCGTCCTGGCACAGGCCCCAGCCCTGCCCTTGGTAGGGCACTCGGCGGCGTTGCGCCAGCGTCGCCGGATCCCGCTCGATCGCTATCCCGCTGGTCCAGGTGAGCTGCCACAACCGGTCGTCGGTGACGGTGAGGCCCTCGCCGAACAAATCGGCGGGCAACGTCGCCTCCCGCAGCATGGCGCTACTGGCCAGCGCGGTGGCGCGGAGTCGGGACTGCCCGGCCAGCCCGCTGCCTTCGTAGAGCACCCCGTCGTGGATTTCCAGGCCTTCGGTGTACATCGACGGGTCGTGCGGGAGGACGGCCAGGATCTGTACGTGCAACTGTTGTGCGGTCGAGGCGGCGCAACCGGTCAGCATGGTAGCCACCAGCGCGAGCATCGAAATGCTGCGCCGCACTGACCGGGTTGGGCCTGCACATCGCCGGTGAGGCACAATCGGAGTCGTGATTGCCGACACTACCGCGCCGGGCTGTGCCCATTATGGGGACCTCTATGAGGCCGTCGAGCTGGCCCGGCAGGCGGCGCAGGCCGAGGCCGGTGAGCACCCGGTAGGCCAGTATGTCGAGAACCAGACCGAGGACGGCGGCGCGGTCACTCATCTCTTCGATGCCGACCTGCCCGGTTACCGGGGCTGGCGCTGGTCGGTCACGGTGGCGTCGGCGGGTCCGGGGACTCCGGTGACCGTCAGCGAAGTGGTGCTGTTGCCCGGTCCGGACGCGCGGGTCGCGCCACCCTGGCTGCCCTGGACCCAGCGGCTGCGGGCAGGTGACCTTGGGGTCGGCGATCTGGTGCCGACCGATCCGGACGACCCGCGGCTGGTGCCCGGCTACCTCGTCGACGACGACCCCGCGGTGGAATCGCTGAGTCCTGAGCTGGGGCTGGGACGGCTCCGGGTGCTCAGTCGTGAGGCCCGTCTGGCGTTGGTGCAACGCTGGTACGACAGCGACCGCGGCCCAGACTCGGAGATGGCTCGCAGTGCCCCCGATCGGTGCGTCAGCTGCGGCTTCTACCTTCCCCTCGGTGGCCTGCTCGCAGCGGCCCTCGGGGTCTGCGCCAATGACCTGTCCCCAGCTGACGGGCAGGTGGTGCACGCCGAGTTCGGCTGTGGGGCGCATTCCGAGGTCCGGGTGGACGCCAGCCCCAACGTGCCGGTGGCCGAGCTGGTCTACGACGACGCCGAGCTGGAGCTGGTGCCGCGGGCACCGGTGGAGTGAGCACCGCCGCTCGCCAGGGTCGCGCTGAACACCGTCGAGCCGGGAGCGCGGATCCGTTCGGCACTGCAGCGCTGCGGGCCGGGGTGCTGGCGGCCTGGCGGGGGTCCCCGACGCGGTTCCGGGAGGACGCCAATGCTGAGTCTGACCTCGCCCTGCTCGGTTACGCAGACCGGCTGTTCGTCGAGCTGGCGCAGAACGCTGCCGACGCCGCGCAACGCGCGGGGGTGCCGGGGCAGCTGCGAGTCACCGTCGAGGGCCGCGAACTGCGGGCGGCGAACACCGGCACGCCGTTAGACGCCGCCGGGGTGGCCGCGCTGGCCGCACTGCGTGCGTCGGCCAAGCGCGACGGTGACAGCGTCGGTCGTTTCGGGGTCGGTTTCGCGGCGGTCCTCGGGGTCACCGACGCCCCGCAGGTGCTCTCCCGCTCCGGCGGCGTCGAGTTCTCCGCGCAACGCACCGCCGACGCGGTCGCCGATGATCCGGCACTGTCCGCGGAGCTGACCCGGCGCGGTGACCGGCCGCCCGTGCTGCGGTTGGTGTGGCCGGCCGCCGGGGACCTGCCAGCCGGTTTCGACACCGAGGTCCGCCTGCCGCTGCGCACCGGGATCGAGCCGGAGGTGCTTCTCGCGGCGTTCGCCGCGGAGGCCGGTGACCTGTTGCTGGCCCTGCCGTGGTTGCACCGCATCGACATCGGTGACCGGGCGCTACGCCGCGAGGGCGACGACCCGGTAGCGGTGCACGACGGCTCCGAGCTGCGCCGCTGGCGGGTGGTACGCCAGACCGGCCTGCTACCCGCCACCGCCCTGACCGGGCTCGGGCCCGAGACGAGGCCCCAGTGGAACCTGTGCTGGGCATTGCCGGTCCGCCCCGACGGCGCGCCCTCACCGCTGGCCGCCGACGTGCTACACGCGCCGACCCCGACCGCGGAACGCCTCACCCTGCCCGCGCGGCTGATCGCCACGGTGCCCGTCGACTCATCACGGCGCCACGTCCATCCCGGGCCGGCCGTGGAGCTGGTGCTCGGCGCTGCGGCGCGGGCCTACCCGCAGCTTGCCGCCGCGCTGGAGCCGGATCAGCGCACGGCGCTGGTGCCGCCGCCGGGGTTCCCGGCCAGTGAGGTCGACGCGACGTTGCGCGAGGCGGTACTCCAGGCGCTGTGCCACACGCCCTGGTTACCCAACGCCGCTGGCGTTGACATCGCGCCAGACGGCGCACTGGTACTCGACGTGCCGTTGCCGGAGCTGGCCGAACTGCTCGCCGACGTCACACCGCAGCTGCTCGACGCCGAACTGGCCGGTTCCTCGCACACCGCCGCGCTCGCCGCGCTCGGCGTGACCCGGCTGCGTCCGGCGGCCATCGCCGAGCTGCTGGCCGGACTGGATCGGCCACCGTCGTGGTGGCGGTGCTGTTATGCGGCGCTGTTCGGCCTGCTCGACGCCGATCCGTCGGCTCGCGAAGAGCTCGGCGCGCTGCCGGTGCCACTGGCCGACGGGCGCACCGTCACCGGCCCGCGTGGCGTGCTGCTGGGTGCTCTGATGGACGTCTCTGGCGTTGCGTCAACCGAGCTTCGGTTGGTCCATCCCGATGCCGTCCATCCGCTGCTGGAGCGCCTTGGAGCTCGACCGGTTGGTCCGGCGGAACTGCTCGACGCGCTGCGCCCGGCGATCGAGCGCAGTGTCGATGACGCCGAGGACGGACTGGACGTCACCGGACTCGCCCGGGCGGTGCTGTCGCTGGCGGCCACCGCGGCAAGCGACAACGTGAGTCGGCCATGGCTCGGTGCGCTGGCACTGCCTGACGACACCGGCGCACCGCGACGCGCCGACGAGCTGGTACTGCCTGCTGGCGCGGTGCGGGAGCTGCTCGCCGCGGACGCGCCGCTGGGCGTGCTGGATCCCGTCGTGGCTGCCGGGCAACCAGCCGACGCGCTGCGAGCGGTGGGGGTGCTGGATTCGTTCGCGGTTCTCGACGAGGTGCACCCGGACGGCCCGGACCACGACCTAGATGATGAACAGCAGTGGTGGGCCCAGGCGCACAGCGCCGACGGTGAGCCGCCGGCGCGCCTGCTCGCCGTCCGGGATCTGGACCTCATCGACGATCAGTGTTGGCCAGTCGCGCTGCGCCGGATCGCGGCCGACCCCGCTGGTCTGGCCGCGCTTCGCCAGCCGGGTGGCTACACCGGCTGGTGGCTGGCCCGGCACGCCCGGCTGGGTGGCCACCCACCGCCGTACTGGCGACTCGCCGGGGCCGTCGGGCTGGCGGGTCTCTACGACGTGGTCCCGGTCTGCGACATTGGCGAGGCGCTGCTCGCCGCCGCCGGGGTGCGCACCGAGTTGAGCATCGGCGGAGCCGCCGACGCCGCCGACCTGCTGGCCCGGCTCGGTGACCCGGCCCGCACGGTCAGCCCCGCGGTGGTGCACGCCGCGCACACCGCGCTGGCCAACGCGGACCTCGACCCCGCCGATGTGGAACCCCCGGCCCGGGTGCGGGTGGTGACCGGCGACGTAATCGAGGCCGAGCGCGCGGTGGTGCTCGACTCGCCGTGGCTGGCCGGGGTGCTCGCGGCCGGCGAACTGGTCTGCGGTGGCGACCCTGGTGCCCTGGCCGACTTGCTGGATCTGCCGCTGGCCTCTGAGCGGGTAGCGCCCGAGCTGCTCGACGCCGCGGCGGGCGCAACGGTGCGGTGGACCGATCTGGTGGAGGTGGTGGCGGTGTGCGCTGCCGCTGGGCTCGCCGTTGCGGACGGGACGCTACAGCTGCACGAGCAGCTGCTGGTACGTCATGACGGCGCCGAACACTCGGTCCCGTTCTGGGTCACCCCCAACGGCACCGTGCACGCCGCTGACCCAGTACGCGCCGCGCTGCTTCTGCACCCGTGGATGGCGACACGTTTCTCACTATGAGCGATCGACCTCTGACGCCTCGGGTGCGCTGAGGAATCGATCGAACACGTGTTGTAAGTCTGCCCGCAAGCGTTCTATATCGGTCGTTAGCGTCGTGATCTCGCCCGCTAGCGCGTGAATGTCTTGCACGTGAATGACCAACTCCGGTCGGTTAGTTTGGGCACTGATCGGCCGATGGTCGCCGATTTCTCGTGCTTTTACGCGTCCGGGAGATGTCGCACGAGTGAACAGTGAGCATACAACGCAAGTGGATAAATAAATGGCCGGGGCCTGTAACGGTTTCCAGGTAAAACGCGATTATCCGATCGTAATGATGACCCTTTTCGCCAACCTCCTCGCCAGACGCGGGGACCGGAGTCTCTCGCCTGCGGTGGCCTGCGCCGCGCGATCCGGTTCCCTCGTTGCGGCCCGGCCCCTCCTCCCCCTCGGATGGGCCGGGCCGCCACCTCGCCTGACACCCGGTCGCGCCAGCGCCCTCCGTTTGCCGATTGGCCAGTGCCGTTAGCCATCCGTTCACCCTCATTTCCGTAGCCAGTCACGTCTAGCAAGTACTCCTTCGAGTGGGGGTAACCCGGTTGATCACCCGATGGAGAGGCAACGACGTGACTACACGAAGTTCCTGGCTCGGCATCATTCGCCTCCGCCCCGACTGGCCTAACCGCCGCCGGGCCGGCGTGCCCGCCGCACATCCAGACAGCCCGCGTCGGCGCACAGTCAGCCATCACGAGATCCGGTGCGACGATGGTTTACGCGATCTCCTGGCGGATGCGTTGATCGCGCGTCACCGCGCGCGGATCCGCGAGGCGCCGGAACTCATGCTCCTGCGGGAAACGTGGGACGGCGGGTGGGCACCTGCGGAAGCCGACCAGCTGATGGCTTATATCCAGGCCGCAATGGATGACCGGATGGTGGGTCATGAAGGAGACGGCCAGCGCATTCTCGAGGAGGCTGCAACGTGACCAGCCGACCGGACCCACAGGCGCCCGGCTTCGAGACCGAGGCGGATTTCGGGTTCGATGATCGTGGCGTCGCTGAACTCGTCACTCAGACACTGTGTGGACTGCACAAGATGAATGGCAATTTTGTGCGTATGAACGCCACCCTCGGTGACGACGGGTATGTCGCTGTCGACGTCACACGCGTGTATTTCAACGGTGAGGACACGACAATTCGACTGTTGTTGCACCTTACTACGCCGGTGTCCGTGATAGCCTAGTCACGCGGTGGAATCGACCACGGGCCGAGCGCGGCATGAGACCGTAACCATCGTGGAGCCAACCGCGGTGGAAGTTCGGGAACTGGTCAAGCGCTATCCGAAAGCGCAGACCGATGCCGTCGACCGGCTCACCTTCGCGGTAGCAAGTGGCGAGATCTTCGGGTTGCTCGGCCCGAACGGAGCCGGCAAGTCCACCACGATTGGGATACTCACCACCCGGGTTCGGCCCACCGCCGGGCAGGCGCTGATCGCGAACGTGGACGTGATGGTCGCGCCGCGGACCGTGCGCAGCCTGCTCGGCGTGGTCCCGCAGCGCAACAACCTTGATCGGTCTTTGTCGGTTCGGCAGAACCTGCTGTTCCACGCCGCCTACCACGGAGTCCCCAAGGCCGTTCGAACCCGGCGGGCTGAGGCGTTACTGGAGCAGTTCGCGTTGACCGACCGGGCGAATGAGAAGCCGGAGCTTTTCTCCGGCGGTCAGAACCAGCGGATGATGATCGCCAGGGCGTTGATGCACGAGCCCAGGGTGCTTTTCCTCGACGAGCCCAGCACCGGGCTGGACCCGGCCGCCAGGCTGTTCGTCTGGGACCGCATCCGGGAGTTGCGTGCGGCCGGCGTGACGATCGTGCTGACCACGCACGACATGGACGAGGCGGCGGCGTTGGCCGACCGGGTCGGGATCGTCGATTCCGGCCGGCTGCTCGCGCTGGACACTCCGGCCGCCCTGGTCCGCGGGCTGACCACGGGAGCGAGCCTGCAGATCGTGGTCGAGCTGGCGGACGAGCTCGCGTTAGCGGAACTGCTCGGCAGGCTAGGTACGCTGGCTGGGGTGCAGCGGTGTGAGCAGGTCGGCACCGAGGCGGCCGGGCACACCATCCGGCTCTATCTCACCGGGGAGGCCGCTGCGATGGTCGCCCCGGTCGGCGCCGCGGTGGCGGAGGTCGGCGCCCGGCTAATTGGGGTGCAGATTTGCGAGGCCAGCCTGGAGGATGTGTTCATCGATCTGACCGGTAGGAGGCTGCGCTGACGACGACCACCGCACCGGTACCCACGGATCACTCCGCGGAGGTGGTGCGGGGGCCATCCCGGGCGCTGATGCTGCGCGCGTTCGGTTCGGTGCTGCGCCGCGACATCGTCGTCACCGGTAAGGATCTGGTGGCGTTTTTAGCCCAGGTGCTGCTCCAGCCGGTGTTCTTCCTGTTCGTCTTCGGCAAGCTGTTGACCAGCCTGGGCTACACCAGCAGTAACTACTCCAGCCTGCTGTTCCCCGGCCTTGTCGCGCTGACCGCAACGGTGACCGCGATCCAGGCGATGGCGTTCCCCCTGGTCGCCGAGTTCAGCTGGACCAAAGAGATCGAGGACCGGTTGCTGGCCCCGCTTCCGTTGTGGGCGGTGGCCGCGGAAAAGGTGGTTTTCGCCACGCTACGTGCTTTGGTCGCCTCGGCGGTGATGTTTCCGATCGGCATCGGCGTCCTCGGCTCGGTCCCATACCGGGCCGACGGCCTCGGATTGCTCATCGGTGTAGTGCTGCTGGGCAGCCTGGTCGGTGCATGTATCGGCATGACGATCGGCACGTTCGTACCACCAACAAAGATCAACATTGCCTTCGCGCTGATCTTCACGCCGCTGCTGTTCACCGGCGCCACCCAGTACCCATGGCCGTCGCTGGCGCAGCACCTGCGCTGGTTCCAGGTACTCAGCGCGGCCAACCCGATCACCTACGTCAGTGAAGGCATGCGAGCCGCGCTGGTGCCGACCATCCCGCACATCCCAGGGTGGGTCTGCCTGCTCGCGCTCGCTGGCTCGCTGGCGCTGTTCGGCACGCTGGGCATGATCGGCTTTCGGCGCCGGGCGATCGACTAGCGGTACCTGGGTCTGACCCATCCTCGAATGTCGGGACGAATCCAGCCGGACTTAACCGCTGATGAGGGAGATTCCAAGGATTTTCTACGCTTGTGCGCCTCTCTGCTGCGTGCGATGCTGAGCTACCCGGGTAGGGTGCGGCTGTCCGTCCGGGGCTTGCATGGCCGCACCGCCAGCCGTCGGTAGGGAGAGCATGGGATGTCCGTAGCCGGCGCGGGCCCTGTCCTTTCGACGATGAATGGTGTGGTGTGCTGCCCGACGTGCGGCCGCCCCGCGATCGTCGAGGGTAGGTTCCGGGTCCACGGTGCCGGTGGTTCGATCGGGCGGTTGCGCATCTCGTGCATCGGCGGGCACGGCTGGCTGATGCTCGCCGACCGGGTCAGGCAGGTCGAGCCGTGGGAAGGTATCGACGATCAACCGGATCGCAACGCGACGATCGTGGCGCAGCGGTCAGAACAGGTCACGCTGGACGCCGCGAGCTCCGCGCCGGGCGGCGCTGCCCTGCCAGTGGATCATCGCAAAGCCGGTCAAGCCGAGTAAGCCTCCGGTCAGGCAAGCCCATATCCATACCAGCGGTTCACCGGTGATCAGCAACACCACCGCTGCGGCGAACCAAATGACCGTGCCGGCGCCGACAACCGGCCGCGGATCGGCAAGCCGGCGAGGCAGCGGCGGGATCACGGGATGGACGCTAGCGCGTGCTCGTGAATGGGAGCCAGTATTAATCCCAATTCCCAACTCACGACTACATACAGCTAGCTATGCTAACGATATGACCACGCTGGGCGGACCGCAGGACGCTAACGAGCCGGGGCTGGCCAGCCGGCTTCGGCTCGCCGTGGTCCGGCTCAACCGGCGGTTGCGCGCGCAGCGCGATGTCGAGGCGGTGGCTACCCTCACTCAGCTTTCCGCGATGGCCTCGCTGCACCGGCATGGCCCGATGAGCCCGCGTGAACTGGCGGAGCGCGAGCGGGTACAGCCGCCGTCGATGACTCGGGTCATCGCTGCGCTGGTCGAAGGCGGTTTCATCGATCGCAGCCCGCATCCGACCGACGGCCGGCAGACCGTGGTGGCGCTGACGGAGTCCGGCCGCCGGTATATCGATGCACAGGTCAGCGCTCGGGAGCGCTGGCTAGACGCCCGCCTAGCCGAGCTCACCCCGGACGAGCGCACCATTCTATGCCGCGCCGCCGAGATCATCGACCGCATGGCCAGCACCTGAGCGTCCGCGTTTTTCGCATTCAGCGGGCTTAGCGGGGTTAACCGGGCGCCAATAACCCCGCTGAGCCCGCTGAACGCGAGGCGGGCAGGTGGTGAGGAGCCGCAGTTGACAGTTAAGCAAGGGTAGCCTAACTTGAGCGGTGCCGGCTTCGTGGTGGGAGTACTGGCAAATGCAGTTGGGACACGTCGGGCCCGACCTGGAGATCTCAGGTCGGGCCCGACGCCTGTCGCGCGGCTAGGCCGGTGGCCAGGAGTGCACCGGTTGGTTGGAGTGCATGTGCTCGATGTAGCCGCGCAGCATGCCGGCCAGCGCGGTCGCCCGGTCAGCGCCCCGGTCGGTCAGCGTCTGTACGGTCTTGCGCTGCCAGCTCGCGCCGGTCCGTCGTGTCGCGCAGCGTTGCTCGATCACCGTGAGGTAGCGCTCCCGAGCGGCGTCGGACATTCCGCAGCTACGCAGCCCCTGATGTGCCAGCGGCAGCAGCGTGCGCAACACCAGCTCATCGGGTCGGGCCCAGCCGACGCCGGGCCAGTACAGGTGTGAATCCATGCCCAGCCGTGCCCCCGCGTAGAGGTTTTCCTGCGCGGCGCCGAAGGACAGCTGGCTCCACACCGGTCGATCGAGCTCGGCGAGCCCGCGCATCGCGCCGAAGAAGAACGCGGCGTTGGCCAGCACGTCGATGACGGTCGGCCCGGCCGGCAGCACCCGGTTTTCGATGCGCAGGTGCGGCACGCCGTCGGCGACGTCATAGATCGGCCGGTTCCACCGCCAGATGGTGCTGTTGTGTAGCCGTAGCTCCGACAGCGACGGGGCACCGCCGGCGGCGAGCACCGCCAGCGGGTCCTCGTCCTGGGTCTCGGGAAGTAGGGGGGAGAAGTAGCGCACGTTTTCTTCGAAGAGGTCGAAGATCGAGGTGATCCAACGCTCCCCGAACCACACCCTCGGGCGCACTCCTTGGTTGCGGAGCTCAGGCAAGCGGATGTCGGTGGCTTGCTCGAACAGGGGGATCCGCGTTTCGTGCCACAGCGCCTGACCGAGCAGAAACGGTGAGTTCGCGGCCACCCCCAGCTGGATCCCGGCCAGCGCCTGCGCAGCGTTCCAGTGCGCGGCGAAGTCGCCCGGGGCGATCTGCAGGTGCAGCTGCACCGAGGTGCACCCGGATTCCGGCAGGATCGAGTCGGTGGCGCAGTGCAACCGTTCCGTCTGCCCACCGTCGAGCGGTACTCCCTCCATGTCGAGTTCGAAGTCCTCCCGCCGGGCCGCCAGGATCTGCTCGTTGAGCAGGGCGTAGCGCGATTTGGGGGACATCCATCGCTGATCGAAGTGCTCTGGTCGCAGCGTGGGTAGGATGCCGATCATGACCAGGCCCACACCGGCGGCGCGGGCCGCGTCGTTGGCGGTGTTGAGGCCGTCTCGCAGCTCTCGCTCGAGCTCCAATACCTCATCAGCGGCCAACGGCCGGGGCGCGACGTTGATCTCAATGTTGTGCTGACCGAGCTCCGTCTGGAAGGCCGGATCGTCGATGTACTCCAGCACCGTCTGGTTGGCCATCGCGGGATCGACGTTGTCGTTGATGAGGTTCAACTCGAGCTCGAGTCCCATCCGCTCGGGCCCAGGGGGGAAGTAGTTCTCGGCGAGCATCTGGCCCAGCGCGTCCAGGCAACGCTGTGTCTTCTCCCGGTATCGCGCCAAGTCGCGTTTGGTGTAGACCGCGTCGATCGCACCCTCGCCCATCTCTACCTCCGAGTAGCCGGCGCGCGCTCACCGTGGCACGGCGCACTCAACCCTGACCAGCCACCGAACCGCTGGTGTCCTTTGCGAGACTGACAGTGTGGGTGACATCGTCGAGGTGCGCGATGTGGACGATCCACGGCTAGCCGACTTCCGTGATCTCACCGTGGCCGACCGCCGCCCGGACCGTCCCGGCGGTCGCGGTCTGGTGATCGCCGAGGGGGTCACCGTGGTCCGCCGACTGCTGGACTCGCCGTACCCACCACGGGCCCTGTTCGGCGTGCCGGCGAAGATCTCCGAGCTCGCTGCCGACATCGCGGTGCCGTGCTACGCGGGATCGGCCGAACTCATGGCGCAGGTGGTGGGCTTTCACCTCAACCGCGGAGTGCTCGCGACCGCCGATCGAGCGCCGGTGCCGTCCACGGCCGAGCTGATCACCGGGTCACACCACCTCGCCGTGCTCGAAGGCGTCAACGACCACGAGAACCTAGGTGCGCTGTTCCGCAACGCGGCAGCCCTGGGGGTGGACGCGGTGCTGCTTGGCCCCGGTTGCGCCGACCCGCTGTATCGACGCAGCGTGCGGGTGTCGATGGGGCATGTGCTTCAGGTCCCGTTCGCCCCGCTGCGGCCCTGGGCCGGGGGCCTGGAGACCCTTCGGACGTGCGGTTTCCGGGTCGCGGCGTTGTCCCCGGCACCGGACGCGCTGCCGCTTGCGCGGGAGGGGTTGGGCCCCGGCCGGGTGGCCTGGCTACTGGGAGCCGAGGGGCCGGGGTTGTCGGCCGAAGCCCTCGCCGCGGCGGACCTGGTAGTGCGCATCCCGATGGCGCCTGGAGTGGACTCGCTCAATATCGCTACCGCCGCCGCGATCGCCTTCGCCAGCGCGCGCCACGTTTAACGTGATCAACGTGACCGGTGATGCGGCAGGCAAGCAGCCCGGCGAGCCGACGCCGTGGGCGACCGGCCTCATCGTCAGCGCGATGGCAGCGACGGTCGTCGGCGTCGCGTTGCTCAGCCTGTCCCAGGACTTGGCGTCCAACGGTGCCTGGCTCGTCGTCCTGGCGAACCTCCTGGTGGCCGCAGGCCTGGCACCGTCGATCTGGCTAGGCCGGGCGACCCCGATCTGGCGCTGGGTCGCCTACGGCACAGCCGCAGGAATCGTCCTCGCCTGGATTGCGCTGCTGCTCTCCCAACTCGCCTGAGCCCACCCCTCCGACCGCGTTCTGGATGCAGACTGCGCTAAAAAGGCCGCCAAATACCGCAGTCTGCATCCAGAACGCGGTCGGAGGGCGGGTTGTGGATAAGTTGTGGATGAGGGATTGGACGGATTGGGGATCGTGCGGTTGAGTGCGGCGCATGGGGAGAAGCGTTCGGGCGATCGATCTGGGGGAGCCGTTTCGGGGATCGGAGGCGGTTGCTGCGGGCGTGCTGACGGCGGCACAGTTGCGTGGCCCTGCCGTCCGGCGGGTATTCCAAGACATTTACGTGCCGTCCGGAATTCCGGATACTCACGAGCTGCGTTGTGCGGGAGCGGCGCTTGCTGTGCATTCCGATTCGGTGATCACCGGACGATCCGCGGCGACGCTGCGGGGCGTTCCACTTGCGCGTGCCAAGGATCCCATCGAATTGCTGGTACCGGAGTCTGTACGCGTATTCCGGCGCGCTGGACTGGATATCCGTCGGACCCAACGCCGGGGCGATGAGTCACAGCCCTGGGGCCGGATTGGACTGGCGACACCGCTACGGATGGGCCTGGATCTGCTGCTGGACCGAACGCTGCCCGATGCCGTCGCGGATCTTGACGCTGTACTACGCGCTGGCCTCGTCGACCGCGCGCAGCTGCGCAGGGTGTTGTCCGACCGCCACGACCGGGGCATTGTTCAGGCCCGCCGTGCCGAGGAACTCGCCGACCCGCGCGCGGAGTCTCCTCCCGAATCCAGGATGCGAGTATGGCTGGTGCTCGATGGACTGAATCCTGAGCCGCAGTATTGGATCGAGGACTCCCGTGGTCGCCTAGCTAGGGCTGACCTTGCCTTTCCGGAGCAGCAGGTGGCCGTCGAGTACGACGGAGCGTGGCGTAACGGGCAATTGTGGGCGCTCAACCATGACCGCGACCGCCTCAACCGAGTCCAGGCCGCTGGCTGGGAAGTAGTGTTCGTGACGGCCCCCCTACTGGCCAATCCAAAACAAATGATAGCCACAGTCCGCGCTGCCCTAGCCCGCCGCTAACCACTCCAGCCCCGCGTTCTGGATGCAGACTGCACCAAACGGGCCGCCGAATACCGCAGTCTGCATCCAGAACGCGCCGAAAAATGAGACTGTGGGTTACGTGAGCGCGCTGTGCCAGGCGGTGTGGAGGGTGGCGAAGGGGCCGTCAGCGCTCGCGACTAGGGCGGTTGGGGGGCCGTCTTCGATCACCTTGCCGTCGGCGAGTACCAGAACCCGATCGGCGATCAGCACGGTGGACAACCGGTGGGCGATGATCAGCGCGGTGCGGCCGTGAAGCACGGTTGCCAGCGCGGCCTGCACAGCCTGCTCGGAGGGGATGTCCAGCGACGAGGTGGCTTCGTCGAGGATCAGCACCGCAGGATCGGCGAGCAGCGCTCGCGCAAAGGACACTAGTTGACGCTGCCCGGCGGACAGCCGTGCGCCACGTTTGCGCACGTCAGTGTCGTAGCCGTCGGGCAGCGCGGTGATGAACTCGTCGGCCCCCACCGCCCGGGCGGCTGCCACCACGTCGGATCGGCACGCGCGCGGCGCCCCCAGCGCGATGTTGTCGGCCACCGAGCCGGCGAACAGGAACGACTCCTGGGTCACCATCACCACCGCCCGGCGCAGCTCGGCGTCAGCTACCGAGCGCAGGTCAACCCCGTCCAACCGGACGGTGCCCGCAATCGGGTCGTAGAACCTCGCGACGAGCTTGGCCACCGTCGACTTGCCCGCCCCGGTCGCGCCGACCAGCGCGACGGTCTGACCCGCTGGTATCACCAGGTCCAGCTGCGGCAGGACGTACGAAGACCTGCTTGCAGGGTCGAGAATCGACGCCGGGCCGCCATAGGAGAAGCGCACGCCGTCGAACACCAGCTCGCCGCGTACCGGGACGGGCAGCTTTACCGGTGCGGCGGGGTCGCCGACTGCGGGACGCTCGTCAAGCAGCCCGGAGATCTTCTCCAGCGCCGCCGCCGACGAGGCGTAGGAGTTGGCGAACATGGCCAACTCGTCGAGCGGGTCGTAGAACCGGCGCAGGTACAGCACGAATGCCGCCAGCACGCCCAGCGTGAGGCTGCCGTGCAGGACCCGCAACCCGCCGAGCAGCAACGTCACCACGACGCAGACAGAACCGACCAGCCGCACGATCGAGGTGAACCGGGCGACGAGATGAAACGCTTCGGTTTCGGCGTCGGCGAACTCGCCGCTGAGCCCGTCCATGATAG
>JAICHZ010000051.1 GCA_025924655.1 Pseudonocardiaceae bacterium
GGCGACCTGCGTCGGGCGGCGACGGTGTTGGAGTGAGCTTCAGCACCCTGCCTCGGCTTTCTCGGCGTCGTAGGGTGCCGTGGGGCAACCGCGTCGCGCCGTGGAGGACGTTAGCCTGAGATGGTCGGGGCACTAGGCAAGGTAAGCATGCATTGGTCTCCCGGGAGTGGCAGTGAGCGACGAGGGTGAGTTGATCGCTGGGCGTTACCGCCTGGTTTCGCGCCTGGGTAGTGGGGCGATGGGAGTGGTGTGGCAGGCGCAGGATGAGCGCCTGCGCCGCACCGTCGTGGTCAAGCAAGTGTTGCTGCCGCCGAGGCTGAGTGAGGGTGAGGTTGACGAGGCCAACCGCCGGGCGATGCGGGAGGGGCGGATCACTGCCCGGTTGCACCATCCGCATGCGATAGCGGTCTACGACGTGGTCGAGCATAGGGGTCAGCCGTGCCTGATTATGGAGTATCTGGCGTCGAGGAGCCTGGCAACGGTGCTGTCCACCCAGGGTGTGCTCCCACCCGAGAAAGTCGCCAGCATCGGCAGCCAGGTCGCCTCCGCGCTGGCCGCCGCGCACAAGGCGGGCATTGTGCACCGCGACATCAAGCCGGGCAACGTACTGCTCGCTGACGACGGCACAGTCAAGATCACCGACTTCGGTATCTCTCACGCCGTGGGGGATGTCACGGTGACTGCCACGGGGATGCTGGCCGGGACGCCCGCCTACCTGGCCCCGGAAGTCGCCCGGGGCAACAGCGCCGGCTTCTCCTCGGACGTGTTCTCCTTGGGTGCCACGCTCTACACCGCGCTGGAGGGCAGGCCACCGTTCGGACTCAACCCGAACGCCATTGCCTTGTTGCACCAGGTGGCCTCGGGCGAGATCACCCCGCCCACCCAGTCCGGTCCGCTTACCCCTGTGCTGCTGGGACTGTTGCAGCCGGACCCCGACCGACGCCCCACCATGGACCAGGCCCGCGATGCGCTGGCCACGCTTGCCGCCAGCCCGGCCGAATCCGCGGGCGGTCCGTCTTGCCTCGCATCGTTACCACCTGGCCACGACCGACCGTTCGAACCGGTCCCGAGAACCCAGCAGACACTGCTCCAGGCGGCCCCCCTGGAGGAGATGACCAGCCCGGTAAGGAGGATTGGGCTGTTCACCGCAGCCGGTCGGGTTTCGAACGAGGGCAATCACAACGGATGGCCAGGGAGCCGGAAACTCCTTACTGGCGTCCTGACGGTCCTGTTGCTGGCTGCCGGTGTTCTGGTGACCGTGCTGATCAGTCATGGCAACGTCACCGACGGTAACTCCGCCGCCACGAACACGTCGGGCGGCCCTGCGCAGAGCATTCCAGCTGTTCCAGCCCCACCAGGACCGAACAGCACGACGGAGGTAGCCCCCACCACCGCCCCGGCCCTCCCGGGTGGCCTACAGGACACGCCGGAGCAACTGCAGGGGGCGATTGCGGACTATTACGCGCTGGTGCCTGGAAATCTGCCGGTGGCCTGGAACCGACTCACGACGAAGTATCAGCAAGATCACGCCGGGGGCTTCCCCGGGTATCAGAACTTCTGGAGCCCCGTGCAGCGCGTCACCGTCGTCGACGTCTCCGCGAAACAAGGCGACGCGGTGGACGCGACCATTGACTACTTCTTCAACGACGGCAAGGTCATAGAGGAGCAAACCAGCTACGGACTGGTCACCGAGGACGGTCTGTGGAAAATCGACAGCTCCACAGTGCGCAGTAGCCAAACCATGTAGGGCAACTGAACGCCCAGCCGGTCACGCCGAGAAGCTGACCGGGTTTTTGTCGGCTTCTCGAAGACGGAGGGGTAGAAGTGGGTATCCCGTCGCGTCGGCGAGCTTGTCTCGAAGCGGGCCGGGGTGTCGGTGGGCCAGGTGGAGCACCGCTCGCGATGAACGACCTGGCCCACTGGCCCCGGTCTGTTACGCCTTTAGCGCCGACGCGACGGGATAGCCGCGCCCCCTGGTGACCCCCACTGTCGGCCCCCCACACTGGCGGAATTCATCCCGGAGCGGAGGTCTGCCAGAGGCATTTGTGTTCGATTGAGAGCGTGGGAACCCTGTAGTGTTGCCCTGGGTACAGGTTTGACCTGCGGTCGACCGTGACCCTTGCTATTGTTGGTCCCCTGTTGTGGCACATGTGTGGCACGATGCGACGGCCTGACCCCGCCGTGGAAAGGTCCGGCCCATAACGGCTTGTGAGCAGCAAGCGTTGTGGTGTACGGTCACTTTTGTTTTGACCGTGGTTACGGTGGTTTCCGTGAGTTTCCGGGGACCAGGTACACGAGGGGCACGAGTCAAGATCATCGCTGATGGGAAGCTGACGGATCATCTTGACAAGAGCCGAGAGGGTAAGGCGGGTACCCGCGGAGGACCCGTGGAGTTATGCACATTTCGGTTGAAGATCCAGTACCTTCGTGAATCATCACGACTAGTCGAAATGTGCCCGCTGGGGCTCGGCTAGTGCGTCGGTCAAGCGTTGGTGCATGGCTAGCTGGGTGGTCTGCTCCAAGTCAAACCATGCCGCGGCGATGGTTTCATCGTCATCGGGCTGGGCATCGCGGGCTGGAGTGACGGCGTGGAAGCACACTGCAAACTGCTGATAGATCCCTTCCCCATGCGGGTAGACCAACACGTGACCTGGGTCGCTGTACACCCCGGCGAGCCTGGTGATCTTGATAGCGACGCCGGTCTCTTCGGCGACTTCGCGGACTGCCGCCGCTGAGGCGGATTCCCCGACCTCGACTCGGCCTCCTGGCAGCTCCCAGTACCCGTCATCGGCGCGGCGCACCAAAAGCACGCGGCCCGCGCCGTTGCGCACAACTGCGAAGGCGGCGGGTAGTAGTTCCTTGGCCTGGGGCGCGGCCACATCGTGGTAGTACTCCGTCCGCACCATGGGCTTGAGGGATAGTGGCGTAGACATCACTGGGCAACAGACGAACAGTGAACCGTTGATAAACATTCAGTGAATTACTGCGGTGGCCGATCCCGACCGACGTGACCCGGCAGCCCGGTTAGGTGTCACCCGGTGCTGCATCGCGGTTGATGCGCGAGCTTCGTGGCCTGCCAGGTGCTGGGCGTCATCATCACCCTAACCCTGATCACCGTGAGGACGTTGCCCGCCGACTTTCTGAGGATCCTCACGGCCCGGCTGATTATCACCTTGGCGCCTATTTGGGCGGTTGGCGGATCATCGGAGTTTCCTTGACGGCGCGCTCAATCAGGATCGGCAGGAAGCTGCGGATCCGGGCGTTGGCGAAGTGCTGTGCCGCGCACTGGAAGTGGTCGCGCGCGTCGGTCTCGTTGGGTGTCCGTGCGGTCTTCGAGCTGGGTGTCGACCGCGTCACCCAGCTTTGCATGTGGGCGCGTGTCACGGCGGGGAGGACCATAATTTTCCCTGTCCGCAGCCTGAGCTAAGCCCATCGTTTCGTGGGCGTGACGACGTCTACAACGACAACCAGGTGGACCGGAAGATGAATGCGACGTGAATGATCCTCGGTGCTGCAATGTCGCAGCGGTCCGCAACGGTCGCTATGGGAGGGGTGTCGACGTATTGCGACTGCGCTTACTGCGCGAGAGACTGGGGAGCGAACGGTGCTGGCCGGCTGAGGTGGTGCCGCTGGCGATCGGGAACAGGTGGTGCTGATCAACTCGCGCTGGCAGGAGTGGTAACCATCGGGGTTGGCCGGGTGGTCATCTCCATGCCAGCCGCACCCGCAGCGGGCTACGTAGGCGACAAAGGTCCGTTCGGCGCACCGCGTGACGTCGGTCCAGGTGTCGCTGAGGGCACCGTCTCGGTAGCGGCCAGCGACGTAACTGTGGTGGATGTCGGCCATGTCATCAACCCCCGTGCCCCGATGCCCCATAGGAACTATGACGAATACGGTGAATGAAGAGCAAACACCTGGCCACGGATGGGTTACGGCAGGGGGCATAATGGGGTATGTCTACTGTTGTGGCCAAGGGAAACGCCAAAGGAAACGGCGTGACGACGATGCGGGAGACCGAGCGCAAGTACGAGGCAATCGACGACTTGGAGCTGCTCGACCCGGCCGGGTTGCTCGGGTTCGCCAGCGGGACCGGTCCGCACGAAGAGGACTTGAAGGCGGTGTACTTCGACACCGCTGACCTGCGTCTGATCCGTGCGGGGATCACGCTGAGGCGTCGAGAGGGCGGGTCTGATGCGGGCTGGCACCTGAAGCTGCCGGCGAGCAAGGACAGCCGAGAAGAGCTGCGGCTACCGTTGGGACGGTCCGCCCGCCGTCCACCGACCGAGCTGCTCGCCCTGACCCGGGTATACGCCCGCGGCGCCGCGCTGGCCCCCGTCGCTGAGCTGGCCACCCGCCGGCGTCGCTGGGTGCTTACCGACGTCAACGGGCAGGCGCTCGCGGAACTCGTCGATGACCATGTGACTGCTCGGAGCATGGGTGAGCAGACCACCACCGTCTCTTGGCGCGAGGTCGAGGTCGAGCTCGCCGAGCACACGCAGCTGAAGCTGTTGGACCGGATTGAACGCCGGCTGCTCAAGGTGGGCGCCCAACGTGCGGGTTTCTCTTCAAAGCTGGGTCGGCTGCTGGCTGACCGGATTCCTCCCCGTATCTCCACGCCGAAGCCCGGTCGGGCTCGGTTGGCTGGACAGGTGGTGCTGGCCTACCTGGGGGCGCAGGCCGAGCAGCTGCGCCGGTATGACCCGCTGGTGCGACAGGATGCCCCGGATGCGGTGCACCAGATGCGGGTCGCCGCACGCCGGATGCGCAGCGCGCTACAAGCATTCGGTCGGATCCTCGACCGGGAGGCGACCCGTGAGCTCACCGCGGAGCTGAAGTGGGTAGCCGGGGAGCTGGGTGGGGCCAGAGACGCGGAGGTGATGAGCGAGCGGTTCGCGGCGATCCTTGCGGAGTTTCCCGACGAGCTGAAGCTCGGACCGGTCGAGGCGGCGTTGACGCGTTCTTTTGAGCGCCGACAGGCTGACGCCCGCGACATTGCCCTCGCCGCCTTGGACAGCGAGCGCTACCTCGCCCTGCACGACCGGATCGACGCGTTGCTCGCCGACCCACCGGTCACCCCTCGTGCCAGCCGCAACGCCAAGCGTGAACTCCCAAAAAACGTCCGGCGGGCCTACCGTCGCGTCGAATCGCGGATGGCTGAGGCGGATCGCCAGCCCTCAGGTGACAGCCGTGACCGGGCCCTGCACGAGACCCGCAAGGCCGCCAAACGGCTGCGGTACGCGACCGAGGCCGTCCAGCCCACGCTGGGCAAGCCAGCCGTCTGGTTGCGCAAACGACTCAAGGCCGTCCAGGAGCTACTCGGCGAGCACCAAGACACCGCCGTGTCACGACCAGTGCTGCGCGAACTCGCCGCACAGGCCCACCTCGAGGGTGGAAACGGCTTCACCTACGGCCTCATGTACGCATCCGAGGCTGCCCGCGCCGAGCAGGCCGAAAACAATCTTCCCTCGACGTGGAAGCGGATGCGCAAGCGCAAGAACACCGCCTGGCTGCACAGCTGATTCCATAAGCATTGACCTGCCGCACGCCCGGTGCCAAGGCTCTCCTTGCGACACCAACGCACTAAGCCTGGATCCGTGGACGAGCCTCGGTATTGATCTTCGGGAGGGGGTCGTCGGGGTTGGTGATCAGCTGACCTCACCGGGGGCGTGGGTGGTTTGCTGGTCTGTCCAGCTTCTCCGGTTCGGTCAGGCCTGTGCGGCGGTCGGGCTGGGTTACGCGGTCGCGGGTGGTGCGTGTGTGGTGCGGAAGATGTTGTTCCACAGCGCGAGCCATACTTCGGTCCAGGGCCAGTGCGCAGGAAGTCGTAGGACGGGTCGGTGTTGGGGTTTGACCAGTCGTGCGGGCACGTTGACCAGCTGGCGTCGTAAGGTCGCGCCCCGGGCGGTCGCGTGGCGTTGACAGGTCAGTGTTGCCGCGGCTCGCAGCAGGTTGTGCGCCATCGCTGCGCAGATCGCCCAGGCCGAGTTCGCGGCGAAACACCCCGAGGGCAGGTGCGCCAGTGGACCGGCGATGAGGTCGGAGAACACCGTCTCGATGATCGCGTGGCCTCGGTGGGTGATTGTTTAGCGGGTGACCGGCGTTGAATGCCGTTTGTGCTGGTAGCCAAGTAGTCGGCGGGGGCTTGTCCGGGGCGGCGTGCTTGGGAGCTGCGTTGGCGCTGACTTGCCACCCCAACAACCCTTGGAAGCAGTCCATGGTGTGAGTCCGGACTGGGCATAAGCGCGGTTGGCGATCTCATACTGCTGCGCCGGGGTGGCGTCCTTCGCTCGGCGGGCGTACGTCCCGCCGCCGTAGGCGATCCAACTTGTGTCCAGGAATTGAAACAGCCCGCTGGCTGTGGATGAGGGATTCTGCGCGGTGGGATTTCCGCCGGACTCACACGCAATGATGGGAGCCCAGTCCAGGTCTGCATGCGCGGTGTTCCCCGATGCGAGGATCACACCAGCAGCGACGCCCAGCGTGGCGGTCGCCGCGGCTGCATCACGGAGATGATGAGTCTGCGCGCGGTGCTTGCCCCAGTGGTAATGCGCCGGTGCTTGGCATGCGTGACGTGGTTCATGGCGACATTGCGCCACCCTCAGGCGCCACTATAGACGCCTGCGCATCGTTTATGCGCCGAGCGGTTGCTGTGGGTCGCTGTGCGCGTTACATATGGCCTAACTGAGCGTAAATCGACTGAGTAGTGACCCAAAGGGTTCATTTTTGCCACTGTGGATGCGTTACTGCCGCAGCTGCTGATCGGGAGATCGTGGTACCACTTCAAATGGACGGCGGGTTTCATGGGGGTGGCCGGCAGGTCGTTTTGCTGGGGGTGGGTTAACCGTTGGTTAACATCGCATTCGACGCCGGGGCGTCACATAATCTCAAGTGGGCGGGCTGCTTCATCCGGCGGCCATTATAGCGCAACCCAACGTTATGAAGCTCGCAAAGGTGGGTAGCCCCGTCGTTTAAATAAATTTTAACTGAAACGTACGGGGGCCCGTTTCCGATGTGGGTAGAGAGCCACGTCAATGGGACGGTTGGCCATCACGTACGGCGGGAGAAGATTCGTGATCTCGGTGTTTGATTCGTTCGAATTAGGGGTGACTCGGGCCCGAGCTGCGAGCGCCCCGAAATTCCGTAGCATCGCTGTGGTGGGGTTGGGATACGTCGGGTTGCCGACTGCGCTGGCGCTGCTTGAGTCGGGCACTCGGGTGGTCGGCTATGACATCAGCGAGTCCCGGTTGGCAGCGATTAAGGCGCATCGCGTTGATCTGCCGGACGCTGATCAAGTCCAGTTGACCGGGTGCCTGGAAACGGGGCGGTTGAGCCTGACCACCGAGGCGAGCGCGCTGTCAGGCGTGGAGGCCGTGGTGGTATGTGTACCGACTCCAGTGGATGAGCATCTGGTACCGGATCTGGCGGCGCTGGAGGCGGCCTGCTCGACCGCGGTGGCGCATTGCCGGCCCGGGCAGACGATCGTGCTGGTCTCCACTACTTACGTAGGGTGCACCCGAGATTTGGTGGTGCGGCCCCTGGAACGGCGCGGTCTGGTGGTAGGCCGGGACGTGTTCGTGGCATTTAGTCCCGAGCGGATCGACCCAGGGGTCCGTCACATCCCGCGCAGCGCCCAGCGTGTCGTGGGCGGGGTGACTTCGCTCTGTACCTGCCGTGCCAGTGAGGTTCTTAACGCGACCGCAGCCGGGATCTACCCGGTGTCCTCGCCCGAGGTTGCGGAGCTGACCAAGCTGCTTGAGAACACCTTCCGTGCAGTTAACATCGCCCTGGCCAACGAGTTCGCTGTGGTCGCCGGCTTGTTCGACCTCGACATTATCGAGGTGATCCGCGCCGCAGCTACCAAACCCTATGGGTTCATGCCTTTTTATCCGGGGCCCGGAGTCGGCGGGCATTGCATCCCCTGCGATCCGCACTACCTGCTGTGGCAGCTCAAGTCCAGACGAGTCACTCCACCAGTGACCGACGCGGCAATGGCCGCCATCGCCGCGAGGCCCCGGCTCGTAGTTACCCGCGCTGAGCAGCTGCTCGCCGCGGCTGGACGGTCACTATCCGGTTCCCGAATACTGATCGTGGGGGTGGCGTATAAGCCGGCCGTTGCCGATTCGCGCGGATCTCCGGCACTGGAAATCATCGACGAGTTGGTGCGAGCCGGCGCTCAGGTGGCCTACACCGATGTCCTTGTCGACCGAGTATGCACCGCTGGGGGTGTACTGACCACCAAGCCAAGGCCCGCCGAGGGCGACTGGGATCTGGTGATTGTCCATACGGTGCATCCCTCGGTCGACCACTCTTGGCTTACCCAGGCCCCGATGGTTCTCGATGCGAGCTATCAGCTCGAGCACCTCGATCACCGCCACGTTGTATGAGGCTCCGTTTGCCAGCCTGCCCTGGGAGGTATGATCTGTGGATTCGTGGCTGAGACAGCGGTACCTCGATACCTGTTAAACGGGTTGAGACGCGGTGCCGCGGCTACGCCGTCTTTCAGCGGCAAACCGACTTGTCGTCTACTGAGCAACGGACCTGTTCTTGGTAAGCCGTTTACTACTGACGGGTTTCGCGCGGACCAAATGCCCGTACGGCCTGGTTGTCTGCTTAGCTCCTCCTATCTTCGTCGTCGCGGGAGAACCGCCCGCGCCGGTGCAGAAATCATCACTGGATCAATTGAGACGCCACTCGCACGCGGTGTTGTACCCACACGAATACCGATGAGTCCTTAAGAAGTCGGTGACATTGAATGGTTTTTCCACCGTCGTCAAAAAAATTTGAAGTCGCACCGGCCGAGGACGACTCCGCTTGCTCCTCGACCGTGCGGTTTGCATCTTTAGACGCTTCGCTACCGCCGGCCGCCGTCCCGTTGCCGGCGACTACCTTAGCGGCGCGGCAGGCGGCGTCACTAACAGGCATCGGTCGGCATCGACGAGCAAAGGAGCCACTGTCCAGGGTAACGCATGTGCTGGTACTGATGGTGTTAGTCGCGATTGCGCTTATCGCGTGTGTACTCAAAATCGTTACAATCGAAGGCTTCCATCGAGCTCAGGTGTGGGCCGCCTACAGCGTCATGGTGACGATGTTCATTTTATCCCGCTTCGGACTCGCCTGGTTCTACCGGCCACGCCTACGGTCGAACGCGGCATCCTATCGCCCCAAGGTTGCCATCATCGTGCCCGCGTACAATGAACAAGATGAGATAACTGCTACCCTCGCGGCATGCCTATCCGTCGATTACCCTTCTGACCGTTTGCGCGTTATCGTGGTCGACGATCGATCCACCGATGCCACGCTCGCTCGCATCCGCGAGGTAGAAGCGCAGAATCCAGAAATCACCGTTATCGCCGCGGACGCCAACCGCGGCAAACGGTACGCTATTGCAGCCGGAATTAAAGCCGCCGAGGAAGCCGAGATTTTAATTTTTATTGACTCGGACTCACTTGTCGAACGAGGCGCCGTCGGTAACTTGGTTCAGTACTTCGCTGATCCGCGCGTGGGAGCGGTCACCGGACACACGGATGTGCGAAACAAGGACACTAATGTACTGACCCGCATGCAGGCCGTGCAGTACTATGTTGCCTTCCGGGTTTACAAGTCGGCGGAGGCGCTCTTCGGCTCAGTTACGTGTTGTTCAGGATGCTTTTCTGGTTACCGGCGCAGCGCTTTGGATCCAGTTATGAGCGCATGGCTGACACAGCGCTTCCTCGGCCAGCCATGCACCTACGGAGACGACCGCAGCCTCACCAATTTTCTGTTGCCTCATTGGCGGATCGTCTACGCACCCAACGCTCGCGCAGTGACGACCGTTCCGGAACGACTACGTCAGTTCCTGCGTCAGCAATTGCGGTGGAAAAAGAGCTGGGCGCGAGAATCGCTGCGCGCGAGCAGGATCATGTGGCGCAAGCACCCGATCATGGCAGCGTCCTACTACGCGAGTATCGCCCTGCCCCTGGCCGCCCCGCAAGTCGTATTCCGCGCCCTGGTGGTCCGACCACATTTCACCGCCGCGCTGCCTGCCTGGTATTTGGGTGGAGTGCTCGCAATGGCACTGTTCTACGGACTGTATTACCGACTGCACCACGCTGAAAAAAACTGGTACCACGGCATCTTTTTCACGGTGTTTTACACCGTCATCTTGATCTGGCAGTTGCCCTACGCCCTGGCCACCATCCGAGACTCACGGTGGGGAACCCGATGAGCAGCAGCTTCACCAATGTCGACCTCGACAATCCCTCACCACCACGGTGGCCCGAACGCGTGACCTCCATCGTGATGAGCCTGGCGGTACTGGGTTATTTGATCCTTCCGGGCATCTGGCAGTGGAGCACCGCAGCCACCGAGGCGGCGAAAACCAAGAACGTCGTCGCCCAGGTCACCCCCATCATCCCTCCGACATCCGACACCGGCCTGGCCAACCAACTGCGCACGGCTCCCACCAGCCTGCAAGCCTCACCGATCATCTTGACCTACCACGACGTCGGCTACCGCCACAACCAGTACTCCGTCACTCCAGAGGTCTTCGCCGGTCAGATGCAACTTCTCGCCGATGCCGGCTGGACCACCATCACCGCCGCGCAGCTTAGCGACTGGCTAACCGGGCACCCGCTGCCACCACACGCGGTCATGATTACCTTCGATGACGGAGTCCGGGGGGTATGGCGCTACGCCGATCCCATCCTGGCACGAAACCACCAGCACGCCTCTGCGTATATCATCACCGGATTCGTCGGGACCAACGCCCCCTACTACATGACCTGGCAAGAGATTACCGCCCTGCAATCCAGCGGCCGCTGGGACATTGAAGCGCACACCCACCTTGGGCACGTCCAAATTCCCACGGGTCCTGCCGGCAAGCAAGGACCTTTTCTAACAAACCTGCAGTACCTGGCTAGCGAGAGTCGCGTGGAGACCGTCGACGAATACCGCAAGCGCATTACTCAAGATCTGATCGAGTGCAAGAAGCAGATTATCGCCCGCCGCCTTCCTGAACCTACATTTTTCGCCTACCCATTCTCCGCCCAAGCGGGCACACCTGCCCTCACGGAAATTTTGACGACAACGGTCAAATCACTGTTTCACGGCGCTATGCTTGACGACGCAGGGACGGCGCGCACCACGACCGCCAGCGAGCTGGTCGACGGAAATCTCGAACGCATGGACATCACGTCCGACGTGTCCGTGGCCGACTGGGCAGCCAAACTCTTCAACGCCAGCCCACTCGATCCGCCTACCGCAGCCCCATTCACCCGCACAACAGATTGGACAACGAACGACGGCGCACCCGCCACCTTGCCCATTCATGATCAGGCCCTCGCTCTCGACCCTGGGCCCGGACACTACACCATCCGTAAATTCGCTCCGGCCCAGACCAGCATATGGCACAGCTATAGCGTAACCGCCACCCTCGGCGGCTTTCGACGCGCCGGCGACGGAACCACCAGCGGCCTGGTGGTGCTTAGCGACGATGCTCAACAAATAGAGCTCACGCTTTCCGATGGCTCATTCCAGACGCGCCAAGGACTTGACGCCAACGAACGAATCTTAGCCGCGGGCACATTACCACTCGCCAGCGCATATCCAGTTGAGATCACCGTACGCCCTGACTCTGTTGCCATCCGGATCAGCGGACGCCTAATTCGTAGCATCCCGCTCCGCCCAAACGGGACTTACTCGCCCGCAGGGGGGATCGCCATCGCTGGCAAACGAGAAAACATCGACAGCCCCATACCGCAGATCAGTAACATTGCGGTCCACTGATGGACACATAACAGTCCAGAACAGCCAACCAGCTGCATTGGTGGACCCAACGGAGCGCTGCCTACATGGCTGCGATTGGCGGCTACCGCGACAGCCTGGCCGGTTCGACGTGGATGTCATCGAACCACAGCTCAGCGTTATCACCCCGCAATCCCACACCGCCGGCAGCACGCAATGGCGGGCAACCCACTCCCCGATCTATTACATCCATCCGCAACCCATCGCGGATTCCACTAATCGCCACCGACCCATCCGACAAATTGCGAACCGCCACCTCAACCTGCTGCCAGCGATCCAGCGCGACCGGCGCCGAGGACAAGCCCGCACCGATATCCACATAGGTACCGCCATTACTTGGCCCCCCGGGACATTTCTTCTTGACGACCATTGTGTCATCGCGCCGATCAACGCTTACCGCATACAACTCAAACTCCGACTGATAACGGACCCACACGTGCGCACCGTCATACGCCTGCTCCGGCGTCCTGTCAGTCGTGACAAAATCAGACACCCGCAGTCGCATCCGGACCGTGACGTCTGCGAAGTCGCGCTCCTTCGAAACCATGCGAAACACCGCAGATCCGTTGCCATCCGGTGATTGCCCATCATCCGGCCGTCCCGTCCACCCCACATTATCCGACCGGAACAACGAGCCACTCGTCACCCTCCACGCAGAATCATTGGACGGTTGCCCAGATGAAGCGACCAACCCATCCGGACCGGTAAACGAGTCATCCAATCGATGATTCACTGACGCTGAACACCCACAAACCGCCACCAGAATAGCGTTCAAACCCACAGTCAACGCCGATTGCCAGCGTCGCAAGGGGCGACCACCCCAACTCCCCACTGACTTCGTCATCTAGGACCTAATTTCTGCGACATCAGATCATATGGTCCCATCCTACCGGGAGCAACTCAAACCGAACACACGTAGAACCAGAAATAATCAACTCAGAATAAAAGCTCGACCGCCACCATCCGGACAATCTGCAAAGCCGCGGCACACCCGACCGCGTAGTCGAGCAACACCGACTTCCCCACCCCGGGCTCCCCCGGGGGACCAGCGCGCCACTCATCCCCGCCCGCACACTGTCGAGCACTTGGTGGATCGCCTGCTTCAACGCGCAGCGGCCGATCAACCACACCCCACGACCGTAACCCTGATCGCTCAGGTGTGACCAGGGGCGGCGCGGTGATCCCAGGCTGTGCGCGCAGGCAGACATCCCGGACGACGGGGTTTCGCTCGGCGCTCACCGCGGCGAATCCGATTCACCTCCGCTGGCGTCAACCCGGCGATGACCTTCTCGCCGTTCTCGATGCATCCCGCTCCGACGGCGACGACGCCGCACAACATCGAAGGTCGCAGAAACCAGCAGTTCACAGCGGGTACGGTTTCGTGCGGATGCTGTACGCGCCGCACCGGGGGCACTGGGCCAGAGCCACGAAGCGACTCTGAGCTGCCAATTCGTGGTGCGGAGTGTGGTGCGAGGCTCGAACTATGGGTCACAAGAGTCGAAGCTGATGCACGGATTGCGACATGTGGCGAGATCATCGTCTGGCCGTCGGCATAGCCACGGCTCGGCGAACGAGCGTGGTGACGCGCCGGATGACCCCGGCGAAGTCACCCGGGTAGGTCCGCGCCTGCCTGGGCTGGGGGGCGCTGCCACGCTGTGTACCGGCCGGTCTCAGTTGTGACACACCGGGCCAATACCCGAGACCGCAGCCATAGTGAGCTCCTGAGCCCCGCCCTGGATGAAGTTAGCAAGTTTGCTATCCTGCTGTGGTGGGTTCGGCGTGGAGGATCGAGGCCGACACCTGGCTGATGAAGTTGTCCACGCGCGACGCCGCCCGTACACGCTTCCACGCTTCTACCTGCAACTGCTCACCCAACACGGCAGCACCTTGGCCATGCCCTACGCGCGCAGCCTCGGCAATGGCCTACGTGAATTGCGGTTTCATCTTCGCGATGAGCAGCGACGCATCACGTTCTGGATAGCGCCTGACCGACGGATCGTGCTACTCACGACGTTCCGCAAACAGCGCCAGAACGAACGTCGCGAAGTTGAGCGCGCCCACGATGTTCTCAAACAAGTGCAACAGGAGTTCGACCGATGAACAGCCGACGAGACATAGAAGAAATCTACACGGCACGGGACGACACAGACGCTGACGAGTTCCGCGACGCTTATGAAGAAACCCGCCGTTCCTACGAATTCGGCGTACTCACCCACACGCTACGCAAGGCCGCTGGTCTCACGCAGAAAGAACTCGCCACACGCATGGGCACGACCGCCTCAGCCATCGCTCGGCTGGAAGCGGGAGGCACATCCCCCACCTTTGGGACGCTCGAGCGCCTCGCCGACGCGCTGGGCGTGCAGCTACGTCTGGAAGTAGCCGACGCCACCGACCTCCCCGCCGTGACCTTCGGCGCTGCCTGAAAAAACGAGACCTGCCGGCCAACCACCCGCGGGCGCCAGCGAGCAGTCGGGATCCACGACTAATTGTCCGTATCGGGCACGACGCCGCAAACTACCCGGTGGCCCCCTTTCCGTTCGAAATCGTGAGCATTCCGGTACCCAAGCCACCACGGCCACGGTGAAGCCGCCATCCAAGTCACCTGGGCCAAGCGTTAGCGACAGCCGAGGTCCAGCACGCGGGCCCACACCCACGGCGGGACTGTTCACCAAGCCCGCGTAACGGCTAGTCACAGCGGTACAGCGTGGTGCGGATCGTGGTGCGAAATGGACCAAAATCATGCCTCAGGACAGGCGTGATGCGACGCTTCGCGAACTGTAGTCGCTGGTAGCTGACCTAGGGGTCGGTGTATAAGCTCTTCCTAAACCGTGTGTCGCAGGTTTCGAATCCTGCCGGAGGCACCACATCTGAGCAGCACAAATACCTAGGGAGAGATCAGTGATCTTGCCGCTGGCGTGACACGAATTGAGCCGTTGCTCGCCCCTCGAATTGCAGCGGCACCCGACAACATCCAGGCATCGGGTGCCCTGCCGAACCCGTCACACATGGTGGTGAACTGGGTTCGGTAACAGACGTGATCATGCCATGATCGCGAGCTGTGGCATTCCGACTATTGAGTCTGATCACGATAAGGTTGCTCGGCAGGCTCGGGCCGAGGAAGTCGAGATCCTCCTCCAGCGCCACGCCAATCCTGCAACACCTGCCCGCGATGTCGCCTGTGTCGCGCGCCAGCCGCGCGCTCGCGGAGCGGGAGCGAGCGGTGTCAGCTGGCCGCGGCTTTAACCGCTTCTTCGATCGGGGTGTTGCCACCGATCAGCTCCAGAGTGCGCCCTGCAGTGCCCGGTTCGGCCAAGAGCGCCGCCAGCACCGCCGCGACATCATCACGGGGCACCTCGCCCCGGCCCGTGTGCTCAGCAAGCGTCACCAGGCCGGTACCAGGCTCGTCGGTAAGGCGCCCAGGGCGCAGGATGGTCCACTCGAGTCCAGCCCGGGAACGTACGTCCGCGTCCGCCGCGCCCTTCGCACGCAAATAAGCAGCGAAGATCGGGTCGGTGCTCACCGGAGGCTCGCGGTCGACCCCCATGGCAGAGACGACCAGGAAGCGTCGGACCCCGGCTGCCTCCGCCGCGTCCGCGAAGAGCGAGGCCGCGGCGCGGTCCACACTGTCCTTACGGTCAATGCCGCTACCCGGGCCTGCACCAGCCGCGAAGACGGCGGCGTCGACGCCCTCCAGATGCCGGGCAATGTCCTCCACGGACGCCGACTCAAGATCGCATACAACCGCCTCGGCACCCGCGGCAAGAAGGTCCACCGATTGTTGCGGCCTGCGGACTATGCCCGCCACCTCGTCACCGCGCCGGGCGAGCAACCGCTCCAGCCGCAGCGCAATCTGACCATGTCCACCAGCGACAACAACACGCATGGCTCCGACCATAGTCATGCGGCACCGGCACGGAGGAGCCGACCGAGTCGCGGCGGTAAAGGTGCGCGTTCGTCCAAAATCTTCGCCGCACCCACCACGGACTGGGCTTGGATATCGACCCGAGGCGTTGGCTTCCGGCAGCCTTCAGCGAACTCACCCACACCATCTGATTGAGGCAGCACAGCGGATAATTTCGCCTGCTGGTCGCCCATGCAACAGAATCAGCGTGCGCGTACTCGAGCAAATCGGCCGGATCCGCGTCGGGGCCTTCGACCGAGTGCCGCAGGGGCACGCTACGCTTTTCTGGCCGATGAAGGTCTCGGCGCTGCTCAGACTAATCGAAAGCGACGGCTGGCAGCTCACCCCGACCCGTGGCTCGCACCGTCAGTACAAGCATCCGACGAGGCCAGGTCTGGTGACCGTTGCTGGGAAGCCGAGCGACGACTTGCACCCGAAGACGCTAGGCAGCATCTTGAA
>JAICHZ010000052.1 GCA_025924655.1 Pseudonocardiaceae bacterium
ATGTCGGACTGGCCGCTGCCCAGCGCGGTCACCGCGTCCCTGCTCGGCACCCCCGATCGCAGGGCCTCGACCGCGCGCCGCGCGGCGAGCCGGTTCATCGGACCACCTCCAGGCGGGTTTCCAGCCGGACCAGCGCGGCGAACGGGTTGGCGCGGCGGCGGTCGCGGATCTCGTCGACGACCCGCAGGTGCAGGGCGCTGTAGGCGGGCAGGCCGCGGGTGTCGTCGGTGACCAGCTCCGGTGGCACCGTCACCGCGACGAACGCGCCGCGCAGGTTGTCGGTGGCGTCGACGAGCTGGCGCAGCACCTCGTAGGCGTCGAGCACCGCGGCCTTGCTGTAGTAGTAGCCGGCTCGCTGTTCCAGTGGGGGGCGGCGGGCGACCGCGAGCCGGCTCAGGTCGATATCCAGTACCAGACCCGACCCCGTGACGCGGGCCCGCCAGGCCGCCAGCGACACCAGCAGCGACCTCGCGTTGTGCCGCGCGACCCGCCCGTAGAGTGATGCGGACTTCAGCAGCCGCAGCGCGACCGGCTCCACCCGCAGCCAGGCCAGCACCGCGTCGCGTTCGGCGTGCAAAACGTCACCGGTGCCCAGCTCGCACTGGCACAGCCGCAAAACCGCCAGCCGGAACTCCCGGTCCAGCGACGGGTCGCGCAGCAGCGCGGCTTCGAGGTTCCGGCGCATGCTGCGAGCAGCCTCCGGCACGGCGACGTCGTGGTACGCCGCGACGGTGGCCACCGCCAGCTCGTCGGGCGCGGGAGGTGGCAGGCCCAGCGATTCCCACCCGGCGCGCACCTGGCGTCGCGCGAGATCGCGCCAGTCGACCTGGCGGGCGACCGCGGCGAAGAGCTGGTCGATCAGGTGCACCCGGTGATCCGCCGCGTCGACCCCGACACACAGATAGCCCTCGGCATCCGCGATCGACGCCAGGCCGCGATGCCAGCGCACCGCGACCTCGTCGCTGCCAGCCACGACGAAACGCACCGCGGCCCCACCGGCGCGGACGTAGTCGCCCAGGTACTCCTTGGACACGAACTCGGCGTACTCCTCGGGCCCCAACCCGATCCCGCCCGCGGGCACGCCGCCGCGGATCTCGTTCACCGACTGTCCTCACTCTCGACGGCGATGCCCCAGTACCGCTGTTGCTGCCCACTCATGGCCACCGTGGTGAGCACACCGGCCTGGCGGGTGCCCGAGCTGGCCGCCCAGCGCAGCCGCCGCCCGCCGGGACCGGCGGTCTCACCGCTCTGGTCGAGCAGATAGAGGTCCCGGGCGAACTCGGCACGGGTGTAGTCACGGGACTGCCCGGGTAACAGCGTCAGCGCGTTGTAGACCTCCAGCAGCCGCACCACCGCGCCCGGTTCCTTGCCCTGCCCGGCGACGACAAGGTCATAGGCGCCGACCAGACTCGCCAAAAACGGCGCCGGCTTGAACCGGGGCCCGGCCCGCTGCGCCTTGGCCAGCGCAGCGACCACGACCGACGGTCGGATCCCACGGGCCCGCTTACGGTCGATCTCCAGCGCGGCCTCGCCGGGCAACACTCGCACGATCGACGGGTAGCACAGCAGCCGGTCGTCGTCGGCGAACATGGCGACGTCCGCGGCTTCGGCCGCGGCGAGCAGCTCCTTGGCGTATGCGCCGGAGCCGAGCATGTCGACTTCGTCGACGTCGTAGGCAGTGGCCGCCGCGTCCACTCGCTGCACGACCTCACCGGCCAGCGCCTGTACCGCATCCAGGGTCCGGCGCAACTCCCGCACCTGGCCCGACGCCGCCGCAGCGTGGGCCCGCTTCAGCTCGCGAGCCAACGAGGCGACGGCCTTGCTGCTGGCCTCCACCGCGCGCTCCACCCTGGCGAGCGCGCCCTCCAGACCGGTCGTGTCCTGGCCGCTGCCTGCTTCCTGGTCCTGCATGGGCGACAGGGTATCCACCAGCTCACCGCGCGATTCCCCGGCCGCATGCAACAACGCCCGACCAGACTGGCCCAGTGCTCATCCGCACCGCGCACTCAGCTCGGGCTGCCCGACACGCGACTTGGCCGGCGTCTCCGTCGGCACCGCCGTGCCCTCATTGAGATTGCCGCTCGACGCGGGGCGCAAAACGTACGTGTCTTCGGCAGCGTCGCCCGAGGTGAAGACATCGCTACCAGTGACGTCGATCTGCTCGTTGACCTTGACGACGGCGTCGGCATCGTGTCGCTGGCCGGGCTGAACCGGGAATTGGCTGAGTTGCTTGGTGTCGACGTCGACGTCGTGCCGGCCACGACTCTCAAGCCTGCGATGAGAGACGAAGTCTTGAGTGAGGCGATCGCGCTGTGAGCCGCCGCGACGACTTTGCGGGCACTGCGTCAGGCCAGCACCGACACGCGACGGCTGACGGTCAGGATTGGCCGTAGACGGGGATTGCTGCGCCGCTGATCGGCCAGGCGTCGTCGCTACACAAGAACGCGATGACCTTCGCGATCGCTGTGGTCGGCACCGCCCGTCGCACGAGGTCCTCCGACATCCAACTCCGGTTCGCCGGGGTGTCGATGACCGACGGCAACACGGTGTTCACCCGCACCCCGGCGGGACGCAGCTCCTCGGCGAGCAACTCGGTCAGGCGCACGACCGCCGCCTTGCTCGTCGCATACGCGATCGAGGCCGCCCCACTCACCGCCGCCTTCGAGCCGACCGTGACGATCGAACCACCCCCGGCCGCCGACAATCGGGACGCGGCCGCCTGGCATGACCACAACGTAGCCACGAAGTTCGACTGCAGCATCGTCTCCAGCACCCCCGGCTCAACGTCGGGGAGCTGACCGCCGACGAAACCACCCGCCACCGCAACCATCGCCGACGGCTCAGCGACTTCATCGACCCGCCGCCAGACCGCAGCCACCGCGGCCCGGTCAGCAAGATCCACCGCGAACGGGATCACGACCCGGTCGGGGGCATCCTGACCCAGCGCATCAAGCTGCTCGCTCGCCCGATCAAGGGCGATCACCACGCTGCCCTGTCCGAGGAACTCCGCCACTACCGCACGCCCGAGAGCCCCCGCAGCCCCGGTCACCACCACAGCAGCATTCGACATCCGGTCCCCCCGATCTCGTTCCGGCACCCAATGCCGACACCAGCATCACCTGGCGGCGGCCGATCGGCTACTGCAGGACCAGCCGGAGCCAGCCCCCTGCCATACCTCGAAGTGTAGGAGCCCAAACATCCGACACAACCGGGCAAAATCTCCGGCAGCTCATCCGGTGCCCAAGCATGACAACAAGGCAACACTCGACTACGAGGCAGATGGAGAGAGTCAAGCAGCGATAGGAAAGGGCCACGATTTACGCCGATTGTTGCACGAGGAACGTGAACGCCACGCCGAACCGGGCCGACTGGTGGCGTTAACCAAACGCCTGAGCAACCTGCCCTTACCGCGATCTCGACGGTTCATCAGGAGCCCGCGATGACGATGACAACCGCTTCTCCGATCGGCGCCGATCTGCTGCTGCGAGCCGGCGACGGGACCCGGCCGCCTGGCAGGAAATTGTGCACCGATACGGCAGGCTCGTCTCCGCGACGGTGCGTTCTTTTCGACTGCAGGATGCCGACGCACTCGACGCAATGCAGACAACATGGCTTCGGCTGGCCGAGCACGCCCACAAGATCAAGCATCCGTAGTGGATAGCCGGATGGTCGATCATCGGCTGACTGGGCTTGATCACGTTTTGGGTGTCTAAAGTGACATGACGTGTCACTTTAGGCACTGAAACCGTGATCATGATCTCGGAGGGTTCGGGCTGCGGTCCGATGGCGCTGTCCTCAAACCATCTACCAACCCAGCTGCACCTCGGTGGTCCGAGGCGAAGCCTCGCTAGGAACCTGATGATGACGATCACTGTCGAGAATGCGCGACCCGTTCCCGCGCCGGGAAGCCGGGGAGAACGCGCGCACCGGGCGCGTGCCGTCTCCGAGGGCGCCGCCGTGACCGCTGGCGCGGAGGTCGCCTTGGCCGCCGACCGCCGATGGTGGTCTCACTTGCTACTCGGCCGCCTCAATAGCCTGCCTATCACCGCCAGCAGCCAGCGTGAACTCCTGGCTGCCCTCGCCGAAGAGTTCTCCGCCGCTGCCGAGGAGATTCACCACGGAACCGGAAAGAAGTCACCCGTCTGACTAGCTCACGCTGGTGCCTCACGCCGGCTACGGCGAGATATGGGCTGTCATGGGTGCTGGTGAGTTGATCGCGGGAGGAGATGTTTGAACAGGGCTGGGAGCGTCAACTGATGACCGCATGAAGGGGTGTCTCATTTATCCCCTTAGCGCAGGATCACCCGGGCGAGCGTGTGATGAGGCGCGCGATGGCTCGCCAGCCGAGCAGGAACACCGCCAGGCTCACGGCGGCGACAACCACGAAGGTCAGTGGCAACCGATGGGTGAAGGCGGTGCGTATGCCGAGACCGACAACAACGACGGCGACCCAGACCGTCACCCCGACCGGCAGCCGCAGCGGCGCGCGCCACGCCCGGCCGACCAACCAGCCGATCGGCAACCCGAGCAGGAACGGCACGGCGGTCGTCAATACCCCGACCGCATCCACCCCTTCGGCGTGCGAGCTTCGCCCCACCGCGGAGAACACCAGCACCGCGAGCACATCAGCGCTCGCAGCGAGCGTCACGGTCGCTGGGCGGACGGTCTGTGCGGTGGTCACACCGGCAGCTTATTGCGGTGGCTGTGGGTTCCACGGTTTAACCGGGACGATGGTGAATCCATCAGGGGCGGACCCGTCGGACGCGGGCGCCGGAGGCGGCGGGGGTGCTTCGGAGTCGGGATGGCTGGTGGTGCGCGGCGGGGATCCCGCGGTGCGTCCCTGGCTGCTGCTGCCTGCCGATCGGTGCAGTGGCGGGTTCGGTACGAGTCCAGCGGGCGGCGGTGCGGCCGGAGCCACTGAAGGTTCGGGATTACCGGATGCTTCCACAGGCGCGGGGGCGGCGGGTGCCGCCGGAGGGACTGACGGAAGAGGAACCGGGGTGTCGGTAGTCACCGGTGGCGCGGCCGCCGGGGCACTGGGCAGCACAGGCTGTACCCGGGGGGCCGTCGTCAGGGGCGTCGTGTTCGGCCCTGTCCGGTTCGATGATCCGCCAGCAAGGGCGTACGCCACCGCAGCTCCCGCCAGTCCCAGCACGACGACTGCCAGCACCGCGATCCCGATGGCCCGCTTGGACCGGGACTGCGGCGCTGGACTTTCGAACGCCTCGGGGCCCAGGCGCAGCCAGTCGCTCTGCGCTTCGGCGATGGGCGGCGGATCCGAGTCGGCCCACGGCGGCGTCGCGCTTTCGCTCGGCTCGTCGAGGGACGGGTCGGCAACGGCGGTGTCGCGCCCGACCGCGCCAATGACCTGCGTCGACGCCTCCTGAGGCGAGGTCTCCCAACGAAACGCCGGCGGAAACGGATTGGCCGGCTCGGAAGCACCGTCTGCAGGCGACTCGTTCGGCATTACCGGTCACTCCCTCGAACTCTTCGGCTTCCCCGGAGGCCATCCTGGTTTCGGTCGGTGTCTGCACTCTCGGCCCGACCGCCGGCTTGGCCGCGCCCGGAGGGTGCGCAAGCGCGGTCATGCTAGCGGGACCCACATCCTGGCAGTGCCAGCCTCCCTGGCTGCTTGAGCGACACGCCGTCGATGGTCACTGCCAGCCACCGGCTGCGGTGCCTATCCTTCGCCCTCAGGGCCGCATCATTCCGGGTCCAATTCACCCCTGGGGGATGGTGTGATGACCATGCGCGAGCTGAGGTTGGTAGGTCGAGTAGCGGCGTTGCTAGCGGGAGTGGTCGGGCTGGCGGCTGTCCCTGCGGCCGCGGCCGTAGCACAGCCCGCAGGCGTGGGGGACTACGTTGCCTTGGGCGACTCCTACTCCTCCGGAGTAGGCACTGGCGTCTACGACCCGACGAGCGGGCCCTGTGCCCGCAGCCCGTTGTCGTACCCGCCACTGTGGGTTGTGGAGCACCACCCGGCCAGTTTTGGATTCGTCGCCTGCTCCGGGGCGACCACCGCCGATGTGCTCGCCAGCCAGATTCCGGCTCTGCAGCCCGGCACTGATCTCGTGACGATCACCATCGGCGGCAACGATGCGGGATTCGGTCCCGTGCTGCAGACCTGCACGGCCGCCACCAGCGACCGCACGTGCTTCGCTGCGGTCGATGCCGCAGAGGCCTTCGAGGTGTCCGTGTTACGGGACCGGTTGACCCGCACCTACACCGCGATCCGCCAGGCCTCACCGCACGCCCAGGTGGTCGTGCTTGGCTATCCCCGGCTGTTCGATCTCTCGCCGACCTGCGCTGACCCGCAGGTACCGAACGTGGCCCGCCGCAGCAAGCTCAACGAGGGCGCTGACGTGCTCGATGGCGTGATCCAGTCCGTGAGCCAGCGGTTCGGGTTCTATTTCGGCGATGTGCGAGGCGAGTTCGCCAACCACGGGGTCTGCTCGGTCGACCCGTGGATCAACGGACCCAGCGTGCCCACCGCCGTCGGGCCGTATCACCCTAACCAGACCGGCTACCGCAATGGCTACCTAGCCGCACTGGACGTGGTCACCGCAACAAACGCCGCAACGGGCTGAGCCAGACCCCGGCCCGTGGGGCGGCCAGGCGGACGCGGGCACCCTGCCCCGCCGGCGCTGAAGATTCCAGAAAAGCTCGCCGGCGTGACGGGATACCCGCGTGCGCTCCTGCTGCGGCGTCAGGCCAAGACCCGGCGCGCGGTGAAGGCCGGCATACCCGGCCGGAGACTCACCCGAGAAGCGGGAGACCGGACGGAAGCAGGCCACCTGTCGGGCCGCCTTGGTTGGAGCCACCGGGAGAGCTGGGGTTGGTGGCTCCCGGCTGCTCTGTGCCGGATCCTTGGGCTCCTTGGGCGTCGCCGCCCGGAGCGTCTGCCTGGGCCGCCATCGCTGAGCCAGTGCCGATCATCTCCAAGCCCGCCACGCCCGTGGCCGTCATCAGCAGGAGAGACAAGGCCGCCGCCCTGATCGCCTTACGCACCGCGCTGCGCTTCATAGTTAACTCCCTGTAGTCATGTGACCCGGCTTGAGTCACCGCGGTTGATATCATGCCCCGGGAAGTGGCGCTTTTTTGGGGGTCTTCTGGGCCTGACCCGGAGGCGCACACAGCCTGCCGGGTGAGGCACCGTAGTCGATCATCGCCTGCGACCTGTCGGAGCTCGCACAAGCAAGCTGGCGTAAGGTGCAGCGACGCGCGCATCAACTCTTCAGCGGCACATTCTTCACCACCGCCGCAGCGACTTGCTTGGCTACCTCGCACGACTGCTGCGGATTGTTGTCGAGCTCTCTCGACTCGTAGTTGATTGAGACGCTCTGCCGGTTCGCGAGTTTGATATCAACGGCACAGCTGGGCGAGTCCGCGGTTGGCCTTGACACGAGCGCGGGATAGCCGAGGACATCGGTGAGCTGGAAGGACGGGCGGTTTCGATCCTGGTTGTATCCGACTTCTAAGGTCGGGTTGTTGGTGAAGACGGTGACGGACACCCGCCGCACGGTGTATAGCTCAGGCGTGGTCTTAGCCCAGGTGCAGTACATCGTGCCGAATAGGCCCTCCGACGGTGTCGGCGGCAGATCGAGACCGAATTGTTTCGTCTCTTCGGACGTCAGTAGATCGCAGGTGCGGTGGGCCACGGCGGCGACATCGCGTGGGTTGTTCACCGGCGGGATCGGGCTCGCCGCCTGCCGGGGATCCGATCGGACGGGTTCTGGTCGCGGGCCCGTGCTCGTGCCGGTGCTGCAACTCGCCAGCACGATGATTGAGCTGGCGACGATCATGCTCGCAACCCAGCGGGTTCTCATAGCGGCAGGAGTCTGCCACTACCGGTTACACTCGGACAGCGGACACCGAAGTCTTCGGCGGAATGAGGTGCGGCCCCGATTATGGCGCGCCTGGCAATCGTGGCGTTGACGATCGTCCTGCTTGGCGTTGCCGCCGGACTGGCCGCAGCGCTGGTTCTGCCGAAAACCTACGGAGCCCGTGCGGACATCCTCTACTCCGTCGGCCAGGACCCGCAGGGCGGCGACCCGCTGAAGCAGGATCGCGAGCTATCCACCCAGCTGGTGTATCTGACCAGCCGGGCGGTGCTCGGTCCGGTCGCGCAGAAGCAAGGGCGGGAGTTCGACGATCTCGCAAAGGACGTCAGCGTGCAGGTCCTGAACAACAGCGAGGTCATTGAAGTCGAGGCCGACGGTGCCACCAGACAGGCCGCCCTGCAGACACTGCAGGCCGTGGTGACCGGGTACATGACCCTGATCAGCCAGCCCACCGGGGTGTCGCGCAACCTGCACAACCAGCTTGCTGACGCCCACACGAACACTCTGGCGCTGCAAAAGCGGGTGCAGGAACTCATCCCCGCGGTGTTGGGCGGCACCGCCACCCAGGCTTCCCTCGACGATGTCCGGGCGCAGGTCACCGCCTCTTCGGAGCTGGAGAAGGCGCTCCAGGCCAAGATCGACGAGCTCGACCTCACCGGGCAGCAGGGACCCGGCGCGCAGATACTGACTCCGCCCTACGCGCTGCCCGACCCGGTGTTCCCGCAGCCGCTCATCTCGGCTGGAGTCGGCGGACTGGTGGGCCTGATCGTCGCCGGCGCGGTCGTCGGTGTCGCTGCCCGGCGCGAGGTCCTGTCCCGCGTCTGATGTACCAGACTGGGCGCCATGAGCCTGACGATCGGCGACCGTCCGCTGTCTTCGCGTCCGCGCGGCACCGTGAACTACCACATCGACGGCCCCGCGCACCGGCTGTTGTTTGAGCCCTTCCCGCGGCGGGTGCGGGCGGTCTTCGGCGGTGCGACAGTGCTGGACACCACCAGCGGCATGCTGCTCCACGAGAGCAATCTGGGTCCGCAGCTCTACCTTCCGCGCGACGACGTCCGCGGCGACCTACTCACTCGCACCGAGCACCGCACGCACTGCCCGTTCAAGGGCGATGCCAGCTACTGGTCGGTCACGGTGAACGGTCAGACGGCGGACAACGCCGTGTGGTCCTACCTCGATCCGCTGCCCGAGGCGAGCTGGCTCCGCGATCATGTGGCGCTGTACTGGGGCTCGATGGACGCCTGGTTCGACGAGGACGAGGAGGTCGCCGGGCACCTGCGCAATCCCTATCAGCGAGTCGACGTCCGCTCCACCAGCCGGCACGTGCGGGTGCTGGCCGGTGACGAGGTAATCGCCGAGTCCCGGCATGCGGTGGTGCTGTCCGAGACTGGCCTACCCAACCGCTTTTACCTCCCGATTGACGACGTGCGCAGCGAGGCTCTCGAACTGTCCGGCACGCACACGGTCTGCCCGTACAAGGGCACCGCCTCCTACCGCAGCCTGCGCACCGCATCGGGGCTCATCATTGATGCAGCCTGGTACTACCCGGAGCCGCTGGACGGAGTGCAGGCGATCCGTGGCTACCTGTGTTTCGCCGCTGACGGGATCGAGACCGTGGTGGACGGTGTTGCCTTGTCTTAGGCCCGCGCGGCGGCGCTGGGCTCGGTGGGCCGGGGCACGCCGTGGTCGATGGCCAGCCCGGTGACCGCGCCGTCGAGCCGGCGCAGGAACCGCACGGCGGCGGCGTGCTCGGGGTCGACGGCGAGATCCTCCGCGGCGTCGAGCAGCTCCGTGGCATCGGTGAGCTGCACGCGGTCCGGCGGATCCGGGGGCTGCCCGAGCGGCGCCCGCAGTGCGCGCACGTTGGCACGCACCGCGTCAGCCGCGCGGATCAGCGCCAGCCGCGCCGGCTCCGGCGACCCGGGTGCCTTGGTGGCCAGCCGGGCCAGGCCACGGGCGTAGCGGTCACAGGCCGCCAGGGTGCGCATCGTGCGGCGGAACCCGCCCCGGTCGGCGAGGCCGGCGAGACCGGTGGTGAGCGGCAGGGCTGCGGTGCGCAGCGTGAGCAGGGTCTGGTCGAGCTTGCGGGCTTGGGCGAGCAGCCGCTGCGAACCGGCGTCGTCGAGTCCCACCAAAGTACGCACGGCGGCGTCGAGCAGCTCGTCGAGGCCGGACAGGAAATCCGCGACGTGCCCGGACACCGTCCCGCGAGTGCTACTGGGCAGCACCAGGGACGCGACCGCGATCCCGATCACGGCACCGGCAGCGGTCTCCTCCAGCCGCAGCAGCAGCACGTGGATGCTGAACCGGCCGAGCAGTCCGTAGAGCAGCGCGAGTACGGCGGTGAGCCAGAACATGAACAGTCCCTGCGAGACCCGCATCAGGTAGAAGCCGAGAAATACGCAGCAGAACAGGGTGACCAGCGACGCGACCGTGTTGCCGCCGACCGCCACCGCCACCCCGGCCCCCGCCACCACCCCGGCCAGCGTTCCGATGACCCGCTGCCAGCCACGGGACAGGATCTCGCCCCGCGAGGTGGTGTTGGTGAACACGATGAACGCGGTGATCACCGCCCAGTACCAGCGGCTGGGGGAGATGAACTCACCGGCGACGATCGCCAGGCTGGTCGCCACCCCGACCTGGATCGCCTGCCGGGTGCTGGGCCGCAGACCGGCCTCGCTTGCGGCGTCCTGGTCAGGTTCGTCGTCGCCGCCCGGTTCCTCGATCGCGGCGAGTTCTGGGACCTCGCTGGAGCTGGTCTCACACATTGCGAGGCTCGTTCGATGGATCGCGGCCGCCAGCCGCCGCGGCGGTGAGTCACCGTTGCTGCCGGCAAAAGGGTCGGGTACCTCAGCGACGCCCAGCTGATCGCGGAGCTGGGCCAGTGCCGCGACCAACGCGGCGCGCTCGTCCGGGGATACCGGGTGCTTCGAGCACACGAGGTGTTCGGTGGCGGCCACCAGCCGCTCCACCGTGAGTTCTGCGTCGAAGATCCGCAGCGCCAGCGTCCGGTTGGGAACGCCCGGCCAGACCTGCTCGGCGTCCGTGCGCTCCAGGATGTCGGCCACATTTAGCGCGGTCTCGTTGAGCCGGGCCAGCCGCAGTCGCAGCGGCCGGCCCTCTGGCTTGGGCAGCCGGCCCGCAGCGACCGCGTCGCGTGCCCCGTCGATGACGGCGGCGGCGCGGGCCCGGAACGCCGCCACTGTGCGGCGCAATGTGCGTTCCGGTCGCTCGGCGAACACCACGCCGCGCAACACCAGCGTGCACGCGGTGCCCACCACCAGGGCGAGCACCAGCCACGGCAGTTCCTCAGCCCGGGCTCCGAGGAACTGGGTGAAGAAGTAGGACATGAACCCGACTTGGCCCAGCGCGGTGGCGCGCGGTCCGAACCGCCGCACGTAGACCACCACCACCATGATCGCGACGAACACCACGTCGGCCACAATGCGGTGCCCAACGAGCAGCGTGCCCAGCGATATCGCTGCTGCTGCCGGTACCGGCAGCAGCACGGTGGTCAGCCGCTGCGCGCCGGGCTCCGGGTCGTTGACCGAGATCGCGGCGACCATGCTCACGATGACACCGAGCAGCACCGCGGTGATGGGCTGGCCGGTGAGCCGGGCGATCCCGGTCATCACACCCAGCGAGGCCACCATGCTGGCGGTGGCGGTGCCGGCCAGTCGCAGCCGCAGCAGTCCCGGATCCGAAGCGACCAGCGCGTCGCGCAGCCGTCTGCTGGCATTCCGCGGCGTGGCCACCGCACCGATGCTGCCCCGGCAACCGCCACGACGCGACACGAGCGTCAAGCCAAGGTGAGTCGGTGAGCTGTAGCGGCGTTGCCCGCCATGTTGATGCGCACTTCGATCTGCCCGGCGTGGACCCCTCCTCGATCGACGTTAACGTCGAACGCAACGTGCTCACCGTCAAGGCCGAGCGCACCCCGACCTACGGCGACGATGCCGACCTGCAGGTCGCCGAGCGCCCCCGCGGAGTGTTTTCCCGGCAGCTGTTCATGGGTGACACCCTCGACACCGACCACGTCGAGGCGCGCTACGACGCTGGGGTACTGACCCTGCGCATTCATGGCTGAGAAGGCGAAGCCCCGGACGCACGCAGGGTTGTCCGGGGGGAGGACCATTGCCCGCTCGTAACTATGTGTGATTGCTTTCGTTACTTACGGTAGCCCGATCATGGCGTCGAGATCCGCGCGTGGCGAGGAATACCAACATTTCCAGAGGTCGACCGTTGCCCGCCGCCCTGCTGGGGACCGCGGTCGCGCTGGTCGCCGCCGTATCTGGAGCGCAACCGGCCATCGCGGAACCGCCGACGGTCGATAAGCCGGAGTGTCCAGTCGGGCTGAGCTGCCGTTTCATCCCGGCCGCCTACGCCCAGACCGACCCGGCCAGCCCGGCCGCGTACGGCAACTACCACAAGGCTGACCGGCCGCGCGACGGCGACGACATCCGGTACATCGTCATCCACGACACCGAAGAGCATTACGACCGCGCCATCGCCAGGTTCCAGGACCCGCACACCCGAGTGTCGACGCACTACCTGATCCGGTCCTCCGACGGTGAGATCACGCAACTCGTCCACACCAAGGACATCGCGCACCACGCCGGCAACTACTGGTTCAACATGCATTCCCTCGGCATCGAGCACGAGGGAGTCCTCGCCGACGGCGCCCACTGGTACACCGAGGCGATGTATCAGTCCTCCGCGCGGTTGGTGCGCTACCTGGCAGCGCGCTACCGCATCCCGCTGGACCGGGAGCACATCCTGGGCCACGAGGAGATACCCGGCACCACACCGGCCGGGGTCGCCGCGATGCACTACGACCCCGGCCCGTACTGGGACTGGGCGCACTACTTCGACCTGCTGGGTGCGCCGCTGCGCGGTGCGTCGTTCGACGGTGTGGCCGTGCTCGCCGCCCATGTCTCCGACCCGCCGGTGGTGACGATCGCACCGCGTTTCGCCACGAACACCGAGCCACTGCGCAGCTGCACTGCCAACAGTTGCACCGATCTACCGTCGCAGGGCAGCAACGTCATCTACCTACGCACCGAGCCGAGCGCCGACGCCCCGCTGGTCGGGGACCCGGCGGTGCACCCGGACGGCTCGCCAGGCACCACCCGGGTTGCGGACTGGTCGGCCAGGGCGGTCGCTGGGCAGTCCTTCGTCGTGGCCGGGCGTCGCGGCAAGTGGACAGCGATCTGGTTCGGCGGCCGGCTAGCCTGGCTGGAGACCCGGGTGAGTGCAGCCGAACATGGCGTGCTCGTCACGCCCCGGCCTGGACGATCGGCCATCCCGGTCTACGGCACCGCCTACCCGGAGGCCGCGGCCTACCCGGCAACGGTCCCAGTGACCACAGTCATGGCGCTGCAGTACACGATCCCCGCCGGGCAGGTCTACCTCGGCGTGGAGCCACACCGTGGGGACTACTACTACGCGACGTTCGATGGTGGCACTATGCCGGGCGACCACACGCTGGTCGTGGGTAACCGACGCTTCGTGGAGATCTCGTTTAACCACCGGCGCGCCTTCGTCGACGCGGATGACGTCATCATCGTGCGCTGATTCGTCAGCAGGCAACGACGAGGATCGACCGCCCAGACGCCGCGACGAGCGGGCGGATGTCGCCAACGTCGCCGGTCAGGATGCGGTCGCCGGTCGCTGACACGGCCACGACGCTCGCGCCGACAGCGTCCCTCGTACCGGCTCCGCCCAGTAGCAGGCCCGCATCCCTACCCAGACGTTCATCCACGGCTTTGATGTCGACTGACTTGAGAAGTCGGGCAAGGTTGGCCTGGCGTCCGGCGGGGTCCCGCCACACCTGGGTGATTACCACTCCCGTGCTGCGCAGCTCCAGTCCTGCTTGCTGGGCCATGCGCAGACGCGCCACCATCGCCCGGTCTCCGCGGTCTACTGCGACAAAGGCCCCAGCGTCGAGGACTAGCGCGCTCACGCCGCCGGCTCGGTGGTTGTCGGTTTCGGCACGGCTAGCTCCTCGGCGGCCTTAGCCAGCTCGGCGGCGGTGAGCGATCCGTGCTCTGCTTCCCAGTCATCGAGGAAATCGGCCAGCGCCTCGGTGCGGAGCTTGGCCGCCGCCGCGTCCGCCAACCACCGAGACACACCCCCGCCGCGCTGTCGCGCGGCTGCGCGGACGGCGTCGCCTAGATCCGGATCGAATGAGACGCTCAGCTTGTCAACCTTTATGCAGGAATCATACCGTGGTATGCCAGACCGTGGTGGGAACCATCGCGTGGACGTCCTCGTGCCCGCGGTCCAGCCGTATCCCGGCGCGGGTGGCCAGCTCGGCGTAGAGGCTGGTGTGGGTGAAGTCGGCGCCCAGCAGCGGCGCGGCCAGCACGGCCGGCGACCTCCCCCGCCGCCAGCCGGGCGACCAGCGCGTGTTGCAACTGTTGCCACAGGGGCTGCCCACTAGTCCGGTCGAGTGCTTGTGCCGCCACGTTGCCCATCCATCCGTCACATGTCCACTCAAAGTCTACTGTAAAGGTACGTACATTTAACGGGGAGGAGCGGGCTGATGATGCAGGTGGAGGTGATCGCCACCGAGGAGCTCGGTGACCGCAGCTACGTCGTGCACGACGGGCAGGAGGCGGTGGTCGTCGACCCGCAGCGCGACATCGACCGGGTCGAGGCCGTGCTGAATCGGTTGGGGCTTCGGTGTGTGCTCGTGCTGGAAACCCATATCCACAATGACTACGTCAGCGGCGGTTACCAGCTGGCCCGAACCACCGGCGCCGACTACGCCATCTCCGCGCATGACGAGGTCAGTTTTGACCGGCACCCGGTTCACGACGGCGATGAACTGACCGCGGGCACGATGACCGTGCGCGCGGTGGCCACCCCCGGCCATACCGACCACCATCTGTCCTACATCGTCTTCGACGGCAGCGGCCCGCCAGCGGTGTTCACCGGCGGCTCACTGCTCTATGGCAGTGTCGGGCGCACTGATCTGGTCGACCCCGCGCGCACCGAGGAACTGGCCCGTGCCCAGTACCACTCCGCGCGCCGGCTGGCGGATCTGCTGCCTCCGGACGCCGCGGTCTACCCCACGCACGGCTTCGGCAGCTTCTGCTCCGGGGGATCGACCAGTGGCGGCACCGACAGCACGATCGGTGAGCAACGCCGCGTCAACGACGCATTGACCGAGCCGGATCCGGGCCGGTTCGTCGAGCGGCTGGTCGCGGACCTGATCGCCTACCCCGCCTATTACGCGCACATTGGTGCCCGCAACCGCGGTGGCCCCGCGCCGATCGACCTATCGGCACCCGAGCCGGTGGATCCTGAGCAGTTGCACAAGCGGATCACCGCCGGGGAGTGGGTCGTTGATCTGCGCGACCGCACCGCCTACGCCGCCGACCACGTCGCGGGAACCATCGGCATCGGCCTGGGCGCGCAGTTCGCGACCTGGCTGGGCTGGCTGATTCCCTGGGGTACTCCGCTGACTCTGATCGGCCAGACCCGCCAGCAGGTCAGCGACGCCCAGCGGCAACTGATCCGCATCGGCATCGACCACCTCGCCGGAGCGGCTATCGGCGAGCCGACCGATCTCGCCGACGGCGCTGACCGGCGCAGTTACCCGGTCGCCTCGTTCGCCGATCTCGCCCACCGGGACCTGGAGCACAGCGTGGTCCTCGACGTCCGCCGCGATGACGAATGGGCGGCCAGCCACATTCCCGGCGCGCTGAACGTGCCGCTGTACGACCTGCCGCAGCGGATGGATGAGATACCGCACAAGCAGCTGTGGGTGCATTGCGAGGCTGGCTACCGGGCCAGCATCGCCTCGGCCCTGCTCGACCGCGCCGGGTACGACGTGGTCTGCGTGGACGACGAGTACCGCCACGCTGAGCAGCTGGGTGTCGTCTCAGCCGCGGTGCACGTGTGATCGGGCAGGTGACAGCGCGCACGAGTGGTCGCCGCCGCCTACGCCTACGGCGGTGACGCCGGGGCCGCCAGTCTCCGCCCGGAGCCACGTGCCTTCGACCTGGTGTGGCAAGCGTGAGCGTCGGGGGTGCAGACGCGTCCCACCGCGCGTATCAGTTCCACGGTGGTGGGATATCCCACGGTTGCCGCGGTCCCCCGGGAATCGATTTCAGCGACGACTGACAGCATTTGCGCCCAGGTCGAATGCAACTGGGTTTCCAACGCACCCAACTCAGCGACCAATGCGGCATCACTGTCTTGCCACACCACCGCCGTCGACATGACCCCATTCTAC
>JAICHZ010000053.1 GCA_025924655.1 Pseudonocardiaceae bacterium
GCCGAGCGCTGGGCGCGACGCGGGCTGGGGATCGGCAACCCGATCGACCAAGGCAAGCTTCGCGACACCTACGTGAACTTGCTGCTCGAACGCGGCGCCACCGACGAAGCATCCACCATGCGGTGGCAGCTGTTCGACCAGCACCCCACCCAGACCCACTACAACGACCTGCGCCGCACCGCCGAACGCACCGGTGAGTGGCCCGGCCTACGAGATAAGGCGATCGGGCGGTTGCGTGATGCCACCACTGGGCAGCCCGCCTTCGCCGACCACCTCATCGGCGTGCTCCTCGACGAGGGCGAACTGAACGATGCGTGGCAAACGGCAGTCGACCACGCCGACGGTCTACCTGAGTCACGCTGGAATCAGCTCATCGACCTGCGTCAACCCACCCACCCCGGGGACGTGATCGAGCCGTGGCAACAGCTCATTGAGCGGCGATTGGACGCCAGCACCGACAAGTACCGGTACAGCAAAGCCATCAAGATTCTCCGGCAACTCCGCGATGCCTACCGAGCCACGGGTGACGAGCCCGGCTTCGGAACATACCTCGACCGTCTGCGAGACCGTCACAAACGCAAGACGTCATTCATCGCCATACTCGACCGCGCCAACCTATAACGCCTCGATATTCCGTACCGCCTCGCGGATCGATCGGTGGCTTTGACAAAAGATCTTCAAACTGGCTTTTCGGGAAAGCGCACCTGATAACACCACGTAGGCGAGCTTCAGATAACACTGCTCACCGTCGTTCCCGAGATCACCATGGTCACCGTTGGCCTCGACCCGCCCCAATACTCAAGGGCTGGCGTGCCACGTTGTGGACGACCTGATCGAGCGGATCATGGCAGGCACCCACTTCCAGACGGGCGGGTGCCTGCTCGGAAAGGGCGCACTGATGTCTGTTCCCCGGACGTGTGTACAAACGCTGTGGATGTCTCAATCCCGATACTCGACGACGATGGGGAAGCCACTGTCCCCAGCTGACCCGGACAGGTCACGGGAGTTGGTATCTCACGGTCGAGTTGCCCACCGGACCCGGTGGAGCGCGGCGCCGGGTGCGGCGAGGTGGTTACCGTACCCGCGCTGAGGCCCAACGGGCGCTGACCGGGTTGCGCCGACCGCTTGCCGCCGACCCACGCCGGGTGTTGCTGACCACCGGGCAGTGGCTGGCGCACTGGCTGGCCACCCGCCTTCGGCCCCGGCCCGCCACGCTGCGTAGCTATCACCAGCACATCCACCAGCACCTCATTCCGTATCTCGGTGGGATCGTGCTGCGCGAGCTGTGCCTAGATGAGGTGCAAACCACCTTCGCGATCCTGGCCCGCACCCCGACCCGCTACGGGCGGGCCCGCGCCGCCTCGACCCTGCATCGCATCCGCGCCACCCTGCGGGTGGCGCTCAACGCCGCGATGCGACGCGGCCTGATCGATACCAACCCTGCCCGCTACCTGGAACTGCCCCCAGCCGCACGACCCAAGGCGGTGGTCTGGACCCCGGCACGGGTGGCACACTGGCGGGCCACCGGCGATCACCCCACTGTCGCGGTCTGGACCGCGGTCCAGACCGCGCAGTTCCTCCACCACATTCGCCGGCACCGCCTCTATCCACTGTTCCGGCTGATCACCCTGGTCGGACTGCGCCGCGGCGAAGCCTGCGCCCTGCGCTGGTGCGACCTGGACCTACCCCACCGGACGCTCTCGGTTAGCCGACAACTCCAGCAGCACGGTGGCGAGCTGGCCCTCTGTGATACCAAGACCGACGGCAGCGTTCGCGTGATCGCGCTCGACCGGCTCACCGTCACCGTGCTGCGCCGCCACCAGGCCACCACCGCCCTCGAGGGCCAGGTGGGCGGGTTCGTGTTCACCAACACCCGCGGCGACCCGATCACACCCGATCGGCTCGGCGAGCTGTTTCACCGCCTCGTCCGCGACGCCGACCTGCCGCCGATCCGGCTGCATGACCTGCGCCACGGCGCGGCCAGCCTGTCCCTGGCCGCCGGCAACGACCTCAAAACCGTACAGACGATGCTCGGCCACTCCAGCATCGTGCTCACCGCCGACACCTACACCAGCGTGCTGCCCGACCTCGCCCACCACGCCGCCGAAGCCACCGCGCGCCTGATCCTCACAGCCGCCGGCACGACCTCCCGTGCCATCCGCGACGGCCACCGCCACCGTCATCACCAACGTCCGACGACACGACCGCTACGCCTCACCATCGCGGCACAGCGGTCAACACCGCCCTCCCGCCACTGACCATTCGCCCGCCGGATCCGAGCCAGCAGAAGCACGAGACACGGTGATGGGGCCGACCAGCCCGGGTCGACGCCATGGGAGGTCACCCCGTCGACGCCCGATCACGTGTCGACATCAGGGCCGACGATGTACCCGACGGGATCAACGCTGCAGATCACGCGGCGAAATTGTCGTCCTCGCTGGACAATCTCGCCGCTTCCATTGAACGTTGAGCGCAGGTTTCCTCGCAGCACGGTGCTCGTCGCTACGGCGACCATCCGTGTCGCAGCGACGGAGGGTCAGATCTACGGTCGCCAACTGCAGCAAGCAGGCGACTACACGGGCCGCATAGGGGATCCCATCGTGAGCATCGGGTTCGCGCTCCGAGGCGACTTGGGCTGGCTACGGGTACCGGGTTACCTGCTGGCCCAATTCGCCGGCGGCCTGCTGGTGAGCATGGTGTTGAGACTGACGTTCGGCGATCTGGCCCATCTGGGGGCGACCCTGCCCGGAGCCGGGTTCAGCGCCCCCGCAGGCCTTCGTCATCGAAGCAATCCTTAGTCTCGGGCTGATCAGCACATTCTTGGGAACGGTCTCCAGTGCCCAGAACATCGGCCCGTTGTCCGCGTTGGGAGTCGCCGCCTACATCGCAGTTGCTGGTCTGTGGTCCAGCCCCGTTAGCGGGGCCTCGATGAACCCGGCCCGCTCACTCGCACCCGCCCTCATCAGCCCTGACCTGCACGACCTGTGGATCTATCTCACCGCCGCACCGCTCGGCGCGCTCGGGGCCGTCGCCGCCAGCTATATCCTGCGCGGGCCGGGCGGCGACCCCGGCGGCACCCGAGCCGCGCGGGGCATGCTGCCCGAACCCGGTAACAGCCCGCCGGCTCCGCCCGCTTTCGGCCTTGGAGGCGGCCGGCCGCCTGGTGTCAGCGGCTGAGACAAGCACTGCACGACTGCGTATATGTGTATATGTCGACATGCCGGCTGAGACAGGGTGTCCGGTTGGGGGGCCGGCCGGGCCGCCTCGCTGCTGGTCACTTGGCGACGCTCCGCGTTAGACAGCCCTTACATTTCGATCAGAGTTCGATGCGCGAGCCCATCACAACCGTGCGGTCGAGGGGCAGTTTGAAGTAGGTGGCCGGGGTGGCCGCGTTGTGGGCGAGGGCGATGAACAGTCGCTTGCGCCAGGTGCTCATGCCCGGCTGGGGGCCGCGTTCGATGATGATGTGGGACAGGAAGTACGACACGGTGTCGGTGTCGAATTCGAGTTCTTCGCAGAGGCCGCGGGACTCACGCAGCAGGTCGGGGATGTGCTGGTCGTCCTGGAAGCCGAGCCGGGCGAGCAGGTGCACGATGCCGTCGGCGGGGTGGCCGAGCTGGTCGATGGTCACCCGATCGCCCGGTGGGACGTGTGGGACGTTCTCCGACTGCACGCTGACGATCACGACCCGTTCGTGCAGCACGTGATTGAACTCGACGTTGGCCCGCAGCGCCAGTGGCGCGGTCTGCTTGGTGGGGTGGGGGAACACGGCGGTGCCGGGCACCCGGGGGATGCCGTCGGCGTTGAGCTTGTCCACGAAGTCCGGAAGTGGCCCCTCCACCTCGACGCGGCGGGCGGTCACGATTCGGCGGCCCCGTTGCCAGGTGGTCATCACCGTGGTCACCACCGCGGCGACGAGCAGTGGCAGCCAGCCACCGTGGACGATCTTGGTCAGGTTGGCGGCGAGGAAGGTCAGCTCGACGCCTCCGAACACGATGGCGACTAGCAGCAGCTTCCACCGCGCCCAGTGCCACGCGTTCGTGGCGTAGATGAGGAACAGTGTGGTGGTCAGCAGCAGGGTCCCGGTGACCGCCAGCCCGTAGGCGGTGGCCAGGCGGCCCGAGGAGCCGAAGACCACCATCAGCACGAGCACGCCGCCGAACAGCAGCCAGTTCACCGCCGGCACGTAGATCTGGCCGCTCTGCTGGGTGGAGGTGTGCCGGACGGTCAGGGGCGGCAGGTACCCGAGCCGGACGGCCTGGCGCGACACCGAAAACGCCCCGGAGATCACCGCCTGTGAGGCGATCACCGTGGCGCAGGTGGCCAGCACCACCAGAGGCAGCTGCGCCCAGCCCGGGGCGAGCCGGTAGAAGGGGTTGTCGACGGCGTGGGGGTCGGTCAGGATCAGCGCCGCTTGGCCCAGGTAGTTCAGTGTCAGCGCGGGGAAGGCCAGGACGAACCACGCCAGCCGGATCGGTCGCCGCCCGAAATGGCCCACGTCGGCGTAGAGAGCCTCAGCGCCGGTGATCGCCAGCACCACCGCGCCCATCGCCAAAAACGCGGTCAGCGGGTGGACGGCGAAAAACGACACGGCGTAGGTCGGCGACAACCCGAGCAGCACGCTGGGGCGCGCGGCGATGTGCGGCACACCCAGGACGGCCAGCGTGGCGAACCACAGCACCATCACCGGCCCGAACAACCGCCCGACCTGGTGGGTTCCCCAGCGCTGCACCACGAACAGCAGCGTCACGATGGCGATCCCGATCGGCAGCACCGCCGAAGCGAGCTCGGGCCGGGCGACCTTTAGGCCCTCCACCGCCGAGAGCACCGAGATGGCCGGGGTGATCAGCGAGTCGCCGTAGAACAGCGACGCGCCCAGCACGCCAAGGGCCAGCGCGATCGAGGCGAGCCGGGCCGAGGAACCGGACACGCCGCGGACCAGCGCGGCGAGTGCCATGACGCCGCCCTCACCGTCGTTGTCGGCCCGCAAGATGAACGACACGTACTTGACCGTCACGATCAGCGTGACCGACCAGAAGATCAGCGAGACGACCCCGTACACGTCGCCCGGCGTCGGGCCGACCGCGTGGTTGTCGATCGAGAACACCGTCTGCACCGCATAGAGTGGGCTGGTGCCGATATCACCGAAAACGATACCGAGCGCGCCGAGAGCGAGCCCGAACAGGCCACCGCTGTGGGCAGCCGGATGCTGGGGATTGCGGCCCCCCACAACCGGCTCGGGTGCCAGCTCCGCCGCACGGTCGCCGGCCTTGCCATCGGTCACCCAGTCAGTCTGTACCCGCTGGCCGCGCCGCAACGGACCGGAACCTCAGCCTGGACCACCACAGTTCGGCCCGCGCTGACCCAGACCGAGCCGACCAAAAATGGTCGGTAGAGGATGGTGAAGCGGGCTCGCCTCCGCCCCCGCTACCGTGGCCCTATGAGCGGCCAGCGAGTGCCCGGTGGGGCGGTGCACAAGCTGCCCGCAGACCTGCGCAAGGCGCTGATCGCTAACACCACGGCACTCGATGCCTGGAACGACATCACGCCCTTGGCCCGCAACGAGTTCATCTGCTGGGTCGAGGATGCCAAGCAGGCGATGACCCGAGAGCGCCGCATTCGCCGGACCCAGGAGGAGCTGGAGCAAGGCCAGCGCCGGCCTTGCTGCTGGCCGGGGTGCAAGCACCGCGAGCGCACCGGCAGGTAGCGGCCGGCGCATGACCGCCCACCACCTGCCCCGGCACGACACGCGGTGGATCGTGGTGCGTGCGTCACTGCTTAGCGCCGACCGTCCGACTGACCTGCTGGCGATGGTGGAGCACGCAACGGCGCTCCCGGCCGAGCCGACGGCGGCGATCGCTGCACGGATTGGCTCCGTAACGCGAACCCCCGTACGTAACGCGAACCCCCGTACGTAACGGACCCTTAACGGATGTATCGCGGCCCACTAAAGATCATCCGCATTGGATCTGTTGACATCTTCCTTCCGGTACTTCGCAGGAGGCCACCCGCTGCTTAAAGCGCTAATCGCGCGCGAGAGATCTACCAGATCATCACATCTCCAGCGGAAGCACAGCCACCGGGGCTTGACATCAACAAGTCAGGGGCATCAATGCCCTCTGGTGGGCCGCACGATCAACCGTCGTTAGGGTCTGATCGTGGGAGGTGACGATGCGCAAGTGGGTGGTTCGGGCCGCTCTGGGTTTGGGCCTGGTGCTGGTGCTGACGGCGGTGGCGGTGATGGTACTCCCGCGGTTTCTCGTGGGTTGCCCTCCTGTACCCGGTGCGTCGTTCTTTACCGGTGTTTCCGCTGATCCGGTCGGCGCGGACGGGGTTGGAGACGCCTACTTTCCGCGCTCAGGTAACGGCGGTTACAACGTCACCGGCTATGACATCCAGTTTCGCTATGAGCCTGTCACTGATCGGGTGCACGGGCAGACCACGATCACCGCTCGGGCTACTGAAGAGTTGTCGAGCTTCAAGCTCGACCTGCGGCTGGCGGCCGGTGCTGTCACGGTGGATGACCGGCCGGCGGCAATCCGCCAGGACGGTGGCAAGGTGCAGGTCACCCCGGCCGTCGCGGTGCGGGCCGGGGCACCGATGACGGTCCGGGTGGATTACACAGGGGTGCCCTCGGCCATCCCGAGCAGACACTGTGGCGCCTCGCCTTGGCTGCGCACCGCCGATGGCGCGGTCGCGGTGGGCGAGCCTGATATCGCCCCGTGGTGGTACCCCTGCAACGATCACCCCACGGACAAGGCGAGCTTCACGATCACCGCAGTGGTGCCCACCGACCTGCAGGCGATCTCCAACGGGGCGCTGCTCGGTGGTCCGGAAGCGGTGGAGCCGGGCTGGCAGCGGTGGCGCTGGCAGCAAAGCGAGCCGATGGCCACCTATCTGGCGTTCGTCGCGATCGGTCACTACGACATCCTACGGCGAGACACTGCCTTCGGCCCGTATCTGGCCGCCTACGACCGAAGGCTTCCCGCGCCAGTCGCCAGCGCCGCCCGAGCCTCCGTCGAGCAAACACCACAGATCATCGAGTTCCTATCTGGGATTTTCGGCCCCTACCCCTTCCACCAACTCGGTGGTGTAGTTCCTGACACTCCCACCTTGAGCTCCTCGTTGGAGAGCCAAACCCGCCCGCTCTACGCCTCGGAACAGTTCACCAGTGGTGAGCGCGTCACATCAGTGGTGCATGAGCTGGCGCACCAGTGGTTTGGAGACAGTGTCTCGGTGCAGCGCTGGAGCGACATCTGGCTCAACGAGGGCTTCGCCACCTACGCCCAATGGCTCTACAACGAGCACACTGGGGGTTACAGCGCACAGCAAACTGCGGCACGGTCCTACGCCCGCCACCCCGCAGACGACGATTTTTGGACGATCCCACCGGGCGAGCCGGGCGTCGACCAAATGTTCAAACCAGCGGTGTATGACCGCGGCGCGATGGCACTACAAGCACTCCGAGTAGCGGTCGGGGACAAGAACTTCTTCACCGCGCTGCGCACCTGGACCACCCAGCGACGTGGCGGCAACGGTTCAGTGGCCGATTTCCTCGCCCTCCTCCAGCGAGTCTCCGGCAAAAACGTCGACAACATCGCCCAAACCTGGCTATTCACCCCCACCCGCCCACCCTCACCACCAGCCTGAATACCAGCAAATTAGCCGGGACTCACAGCAGGTGTGGCGGCTGGGCGACGCCGAGCCGGTGCTTGGCGTACCGAATCGCGACGTTGGCGCTGAGGAACACGTGCGTATCCAGCGCATGCAGGTCTCGGAAGCAACGCTGAATTGGTTGGTCGGCGTATAACGCGCTCGACCCGGCTAAGCGGAACACCCCGTCCACCGCCGCGATCGCCGCCCGCGCGGCCTGATGGGCGGCCAATTGCAGCCGAGCGCGCTGGTCAAGGCTGAGCGGGTCACCGGCGCACGCGGTGTCCCACGCCTCGCCGATGACATCGAATGCGAACGCTCGCGCGGACTGCAAACTTCCCTCAGCGGCCGCAAACTGCACCTGAGCATACCGATCGTCGGCGATCCGCAGCCGCTCCGGCCCGCGGGTCTTGGTGCGGGCCAGCTCAGTGAACTCGTCAAGTGCCCGACGGGCGACCGCGAGAGGGAAGCCAACCAGGGTCACACTGAGATTGGCGTACATGGGAAACCGCCACAGTGGACCGTCGTGACGTGGTTGGCTCTCGAAGGGGTTGACGAACAGCTCAGCCGGCACCTGCACCCCGTCGAGGACGAGATCATGGCTACCACTGCCGCGCAGGCCAGCGCTGTCCCAGGTGTCGAGGATCCAGTCCCGGTCGGTCGGCAGGTATGCCATCCGCCACTCAGGGCCACCATCCTCATTCCTGCGCGTTTCCCCGTGTGTGTCGAGTACTACCGCGGCCAGCTGGGAAAACCGGGCGTGGCAAACACCGGTGTTAAACGCCCACCGCCCGCTGACGGTGTACCCGCTCTTACCGTCCGGCATCGCCGAACCAGCAGGGGCGAGCATGTTCGTCGATGCGCCGTAGGGTCGACCCGCGATCAGCTCTCGAGCGACGTCAGGTTCCAGCCAAGCGAAAAACGCAGTGCTCGCGCCGATCAGAGTGGTCCAGCCGGCGGACCCGTCCGCGTAACTGATCTCCTCGATGATCCGGACGATGGTCCCCGGGTCCAGCTCAAGCCCCCCCAAGGAACGGGGCAACCACAACGCGAACAGTCCGGCTGCCTCGATCCGATCGGCGAGATCGGGTGGCATGGTGCGCAGCTGCTCTCCTTCTCGGGCGCGCTCACGGATCTCTGGAGCCAGCGCACGCGCAGCTTCCAGCGCGGCAGCGGCCGGATCAGCGGTGAACTCTGCCGCGGCAGTAGCGTCGGTCCGGTTAACAGTCATCCCGAACTCCCAACCTCATCGCCTTGAACGGCCCATCATGCCGCAGCGGGCAGGCCCACGATGCCGATCAATTCCACAGCTGCGCCCACTCTCACCAGCCGCCCTAGGCGGCATATCCGCGCCGGAGTCGAGAAGACTTGCCGGGCTGGAGCCGGGCAGCCCTGCAGCCGATCCGCTCTCGGCTTGACGGTCGCGGGGCGAAGTGGGGTATGGCGGCGCCAGTCGCTGTCGGCGACCGCTGCGCCGTAGCGGGCCGACCCATTGTCTCGGGAGGTGCGCCATGGCGGCGCTTCTCATTGGTTACGCTGTTCCACTGACCAGCAGGATCTCACCGCTCAGCGAGACGCTCTGATCGGCTGGGCGTGCCGGCCAACCGCATCTACGTCGACCACGGACTGACCGGCACCAACCGGGAGCGCCCAGGGCTGCGGGAAGCGCTCGCGGCGTGCCGGAACGGCGACACCCTGGTGGTGACCAAGCTGGACCGGCTGGCCCGGTCCCTGCCAGATGCCCGAGCCATCGCCGACGAACTGACCGCCCGGCAGGTCCGACTCAGCTTGGGCGGGTCGGTGTATGACCCCAACGATGCGGTGGGCAAGTTGCTGTTCAACGTCCTGGCAATGGTGGACGTTATCTCAAGCTCTTCAGTTGATCAAGCTCCTGACCTGGTCCTCCGTGTTGAGGACGGTGTCTTCGACACGGCTGCCTGAGTTTGTCGAGCTCCGGTGGAGCATGGCGGATTGTTATGGAACAGCGATGTGTGGCGCCTGTCCGGTGGTCATCGATGCCGTCAGTGGGGTGAGGTTCGTCGATCGCCGAGTGCGTGAGCGAGTTGGCGGCGCAGGCGCTGGTTCTCCGCGGTCAGCGTGCGGTTGCGTTCCTGGGCCGACTCGAGGCGGGTGAGGAGTGAGGCGTCGGAAGTGCGCTGATCGGCGGGGATCGGCGGGGTGGGTGATCGGCGGGTGGCGCGGCGGAGCCGTTCTATCTCGGTGCGGATGTCGGGTTGGGAGTAGAGCCAGGATCGTGACACGCCGGCATGGCGGGCGACGGACTCGAAGTTGACTGCAGTCCCGGCGCGGTCGAGTTCACGCAGTGCCTGGATGGCCTTGGACCGGGTCAGCTCGTGCCGCTGGCGGGCGGCGGCGGCGACGGGTGTGTGGGTGTCAGGAGGCATCGGCGCCGGCCTCCTGGTCCCCGGGCCGGTCATCCTCTTGCAGCGACGTGATGATTTTCTCCAGGTTGTCGGCGACCTGGCGGTTCATCTCGGCGAGGCGGCCCTGGCCGCGCGCCTCGGCGGTGGAGATGATCTGCAGGGTCTGGCGGTGGTGGTCGCGGTGCTGGGGCAGGAACTCAGCGGTGGTGAGGAACATCGGGCAGGTCAGGCACGAGTTGGCGTGCGGACATGACTGCACTACCGGAAGTCCGCAGTAGCCATTGGGCAAGGCTTGGGTGGCTCGGGAGATCCGCTGCTTGGCCCACGCCGCCTCGGCGAGCGGCCCGTCCGGGTCAGCGCGACAGCGTCGCCTTGGATGTCGACCTTGCGGGCCTTCTCCCAGTGTCGTCGGATCGTGGCGTCGGACACCCGGGCGTAATGGGAGGTCATCTGCCCTGTGGTGTGGTCCAGGATCCGGCGGACGACGTCTTGGGGAACATCCTTGTTGTGCCCGGGTCGCCATCGTGTGCCGGCACCAGTGCGGGTCGAAGTTGATCCCGGTGCGTCGACGCAGCCGCAGCACCAGGTCATAGACCGCCGGGCGCGAGGCTCGGCGAACAGGTTCACGAACACGTAGTCGCTGTCGAGATCCCCGTACTCGCTGTGCAGGTAGTCGCCCCACAACCGGATCAGCTCGGCGCTGACCGGGACAGTCCTGGGATCGCGCGACTTCGACCGCGCCCCGTTGTCGTTGTGGCGGGGCACGATCGTGATCTCGCGCTCAGCCGCGGCGATGTCGGCATGCCTCAACCCCAGGGCTTCTCCCACGCGACAGCCGCTGTCGTGGAGCAGAGCAAGAAGGAAACGGTCCCGTAGATGATCACACGCGTCGAGGATGGCCTGCATCTCGGCTGTGGTCAGCACCCGCGGCAGCTTCCTCGGCGCCTTCAGCGAGATCGTCCGCCGTGGCTGGGGCTTGCCCGGGCTGATGTGGTGCAAGAACGGCTTCCAGCCGCCTCGCCGGCCGGGCGCCTGCAAGGTGATCAACAGGTCGCCAACATCGATGCCGTGCCGCAGCTGATGGGCGTAGAAGGCGGCCACCGCGGACAGCTTCCGGTTGACCGTCGACGCGCCGACGTGCGGGCGCACCGACGGCAGCACCGCCACTTGCCCGCCCCGACCCAAGGGTGGCAAGCGCAGCCAGGCCACATACTCGCCCAGGTCCTCCAGCCGCACCTCCCGCCAGTCCAGTCCGCGGAACGTCAGGAACGTCCAGTAGTCCTTCAGGTCGTAGGCGTAGGCCTTAACGGTGTTCGGGGACCGCTCGACGTCGGTCAGGTAGGCCAGGTACCGCTCGACCGGTCCGATCGGAACGTCGTCATGGCCCAGAACCGTCCAGGACTGCACGCCTCTGGCAGGCATCGCCACCCGCTGCACGAGCATCGCCTCTCCACTTCATCGACATGCTGGAAGAAGCGGGACATAACCACGTCCACGCAACAGAGCGAAACGCATCAGAGACCCGTGCTGGACATGACGCACACCCGGCGAAGAGCTTGAGATAATTGCGGAGTTTGAGACCGACCTCATCCGGCTGCGGACCAAGGAGGGGATGAGGGTCGCGAAGGCCAAGGGCCGCTCGCGCGGCCGCAGGCCCAAGCTCAACGCACGGCAGGAAGCTCATCTGGTCAGCTTGATCGCCGCCGGGTAGCACAGCTGAGGTCGCCGACCTGTTCGGGGTCAGCCGCCCGACGGTCTACCGCGCCCTCCAGCGCAGCAGGAGCGCCACACCAGCTTGAACCCTCACCGCAGAGCCGCCCCGCAGCTCCTACCGCTGTTGGGGCATGAACCCAAAGGCATGACCATCCGGTGGTGATCATCTCGCCCTGGCGCCCTGCTTGGGTTCCGGACGCGTCCGATAGCGGTTCCCCCAACGGTTCGCCGCTGCCATCTGTGATGGCGGAAAGCGTGTCCCGCCTCAATCAGCCGGTGGCCGTGAGACTGGCGTAACGCTCGTCAACGGGTCGGTTGAGGGCGGCGCGCACATCGCGGGCGAGCTGATCTGCGAGGATCTCGGCAGCGCCTGCCTCGATGCCGTCGAGCACTTGCCGAACGACGTCCCCGGGTGACGTCTTCAGTGCGTCCACACCTGCCGTCATGTCGGTGTCCACGTAACCCATGTAGACGCCAACGACCTGGACGCCGCGCGGGTTCAGATCTAGGTGCATCGAGTCGGTTGCGCTCCATAAGGCAGCCTCGAGATGCTGTAACTCGCACCGAGCGCGACCCACGACAGTACGGACGCGAGGTTTACCGCCGCGCCCGAGCGCGCGGCGACCTGGTCGGCGAAGGCAGTGGTGACCGCGAGCGGCCGAACAGGTTGCCTCGAGCTCGCGTCGGAGGTTCGTCGTCTCCGGGCTCAGGACCGGTGTCGGGGACGAGATGCCTGCGTTGTTCACGACGATGGCGACATCGCTGGTGGTCTCGGCGGCTCGGGTCACCGCCGTCGGATCGGTGACGTCGAGCGCGACAGGGATCACACGGGATCGTGCATGGTGATCGACCGCTGGTCGCGCGCGGCGGCGTAGACTTTCTCCGCGCCTCTGGCGAGAAACTGGTCGACGAACTCGCGCCCCAGGCCGCGGTTCGCGCCGGTCACGAGGGTCGTCTGATCAGACAGTGTGGTCATGTGTGTTCCTCAGAGCGTGCGAATGATGAGCACAGAGAGCGACCGCCCGGGTGCTCCCGTGAGACGCCGACGTTTGGGCTGTGCGGTGGCGACTATGGGATGGTGACGACGACCTTGCCCTTGGCTCGGCCTGTGCCGACGTAGTCCAAGGCTGCAACGGTGTCGGCGAAGTCGAAGACCCGGTCGACGATGGGACGGATCGTGCCCGCATCAACAAGAGCAGTGATCTCGCTCAGCTGGGCGCCGTCTGCGCGCATGAACAGGAAGGAGTAGGTCACGTTGCTGCGACGGGCTTTGCTCCTGATCTTGTGGCTGAGTAGTGCCAGGACCGGTCGGAGCAGTGGCTTGCCGAGCTGGCGAGCGAAGGCCGGATCGGGCGGGCCACCGAGCCCGATCACCAGGCCGCCGGGGCGCACCACCTGCAGCGACTTCTGTAGTGTCTCGCCGCCGAGGGAGTCCAGGACCATGTCGTAGCTGCGCACGACCGTGGCGAAGTCCTGCGTCCGGTAGTCGATGACCAGGTCGGCGCCGAGGTCGCGGACCCAGTCGACGTTGTTCGTGCTCGTCGTGGTGGCCACGTAGGCGCCGAGGTGTTTCGCCAGCTGGATGGCGATCGATCCGACGCCGCCGGAGCCGGCGTGTACGAGCACCTTCTGACCGGGCTGTACGTTCGCCTTCTCGACTAGCGCCTGCCAGGCCGTCAGCGCCACCAACGGCAGCGAGGCGGCCTCGGCCATCGACAGCGAGGCAGGCTTGATCGCCAGGTCGTCCTCGCTGACCGCGATCAGCTGCGCGAACGTGCCTATGCGGTCTTTGTCGGGACGCGCATATACCTCGTCGCCCGGGGCGAATCGTCGCACGGTGCGGCCCACTTGGACGACCACACCGGCCAGGTCGTTGCCGAGGACGAACGGCGGCTTGTACGGTAGCACCAGCTTGAACTCGCCGTCCTTGATCTTGGCGTCGAGCGGGTTCACCCCAGAGGCGTGGATCTCGACGAGGACGTCACGATCACCGACCACAGGGTCGGGCACCTCACCGGCCCGCAATGAACTGTTCTTGCCGTACTTGTCGACGATGTAAGCCTTCATAGGAGTTCGTCCTTCGAGAGTCCGGGAGGCATTTCGCCTCCCGCGATGTGGCATGCGAATGCACGGGGAACCCGGCACTCGGATGTGGTGTCCACCAAGGGGGTCGAGGACTGTGGCGTGAAGCGCCGTGCCCTGATGCGCGATCCTCAGCCGTCCATCACGCCGAGCAGGGCCAAGGCGTTCGCGATGCCGTGTTCCAGGATTTCCTCGGCGAGCTGCCGGTCGGCGACTGCTCGGGAGAGCTGCAGTGTCCCGGTAAGCAGGGCATAGATGCCGAGCGCCGTCATGCGGGCCGCGTTCCGGTCGGGCTGGTCGAGCACCGCAGCCAGGGAGTCGACGACGCCCATGACACCGTCCGTGTAGGCCTTTCTGGTCGCGTCCGGGCACCGGCCGATCTCATCAAGCAGCGCAGCGGACGCGCAGCCGTCGCCGAGGTTGTCGCGGTGTTCGGCCGACAGGTACTCGCGTGCGATCTGTTCAAGCCCGGCGCGGCCGGTTCCCGCGAGAGCGCCGATCCGTTCCTGTTGGCTGCGCAGCTGGTCGGCGACCGCGGCGGCGACCAGCTCGTCTTTGGAGCCGAAGTGCGCGTAGAACGCGCCGTTGGTCAACCCCGCGTCGGCCATGAGGGCGGCGAGACCCGAGCCGTCGATGCCGTCCTGCTTGAGCCGGTGCCCGGCTGCCGCGATGATCCGCTGCCGCGTCTGCTGTTTGTGCTCCTTGCCGTACCGCGCCACGGGACACCCCTTTACCGCCCGAGGAATTCCAGAGCCTTGCCGACAAACTGCTCATGGAACTGGAAGATGCCGCCGTGACCCGCGTCGGGGTAGATCACCAGCTCACTGTTCGGAAGGCGCCGGGCCAGATCGGACGAGTTCTTCGCGGGCACCATCCGGTCGCTCTCGCCGTTGACGACAAGCACCGGCTGCTCGATGGTGGACAGGTCGGCCGGCGTCTCCAGGCCCCAGCGGTGGATGGCCTTGAGCTGGGTCAGGTACGACCGGATCGAGATCACCTTGTCGCGGTTCCCGGTGCGCTCCTTCAACCGAGCCAGGAACTTCTTGCCCGCGCGGCGCCCATTCGCCGTCCGGGTGAAGAAGAGGAATTGCTTCGGGTCCTGCAGGGTGACCAGAGCACGCACCGTGTCCAGGTGAGAGATCTTGGTGACATTCTCGATGCCCTCGCCGCCGGCCGGCCCGGTCCCGGCGAGGATCAGCCTGCGGACCAACTGTGGTTGCTCCCGGGCAATCACCTGGGCGATCATGCCGCCCATCGAGAAGCCGAGCAGATCGACCTGCTCCAGACCCAGCGCCCGGATGAAGGCGACAGCGTCGGCCGCCATCGCCTCGATCGTGTCCGCGGTCTTGCCCGTCGACGCGCCGACGCCGCGGTTGTCGAACGCAATCACCCGATGCTGCGCGGCGATGCCGTCCACGACCCGCGGGTCCCAGTTGTCCAAGACCGCGGCCAGATGGGTGAGAAGAACCACCGGCACGCCCGTCCTCGAGCCGAGCTCGCGGTAGGCATAGCTCACTCCACCGACCGAGACGGTGCGGGTCGGTGCGTCCGTGTACGCCGTCACCACGTCGTCGCGCGCTGCCTGATCGTCAATCATGGTCATGTCCTTCGGTCCGTGTCGTCGCCTCCCGGCGTTTATATTATGACCATAATCTAATGACGGTGGCCACGTCCAGTCGAGTGCACCCGGAAACTGGAATCCGGCCGGCAAGACTTCGCGTCCGCCAGGCCAGATGCCTCAGAGGTTCACGCTGTCGACTTCGTCTGCAGCTAGGGATCGAAAGCCCTATCGCCGAGCTCCCGGCCCAGCCCGACTCTTTCCACCCGCCCAACGGCAGCGCCGCGACGAAGGAGTTGTCGGCCGACCACATCCGCAGCAGGATCGGTGTACGAACAGCCCTGACCAGCGTTCCGCTATGTGGATGGCAGCGACGCCGTGAGTGCATCGAGCAGGGTGATGTCTGATCGCTGGTCGCGAGGCTTGGGAACGTCTGCCGGCAGGCCTTCGGGAGGTAGTTTCCAGATGACCCGGCCTGGGTCGAGCGCATCGACGCCGGTGTACCACGTCCGTAAGTGTTCACCGAGTTGGGAATGCAGGTCGAAGTGGCGGCGCCGGCGGGTGGGGTCGGCGTTCCGCTGCCGCTGGAGTGTCTCCAGCGGAGGGATCGACACCAGCACAAGGTCAGCTAGGCCAAGTGTGCCGGCGGTGAACGC